>JAZNRA010000092.1:0-7178 GCA_045590415.1 Acutalibacteraceae bacterium
GACATGGCAACGATCCGACTTATATAAGCACAAAAAACAGCCGAAGACAGTTGCCTTCGGCTGTTCCGAAAAACGGGTTATTGCTGCAACAGGATATCGATAGCTTCCTTATACCCGTCGAACCCTTTGCCGCTGATGGTGGCAATACACGCCTCGCGCACGTAGGAGATCCGGCGAAAATCCTCGCGGCTACTGACGTCCGACAGATGCACCTCCACCGCGGGCAACGCGATCGCTTTGAGTGCATCCAAGAGCGCAACGCTGGTGTGCGTGTAAGCCGCAGGGTTAATAACGATACCATCTGCCTCTTCAAAATACGCGTTTTGGATCGCCGTCACCAGCTCACCCTCGTGGTTGGACTGCACGAAGATCGGCTCAACGCCCTTCTCGGCACAGTACGCCGTCAGCTCGTTAACAAGATCCTCATAGGTCTGTCTGCCGTAAATGTTCGGCTCACGAATTCCGAGCATATTCAAATTCGGCCCGTTTACGATATACACTTTCATTGTCCGATCGCCTCCACTATACGCCGACAAGTCTCCTCCGGCGTTCCCGTAACAGTCACCGTCACGTCCGCGACCTCGCGGTACAGCGGTAACCGTTGCTTGTATAATTCTTGCAGTGCTTCGCGACTTTTCGAAAGCGGCCGTCCGTTTGTGGCGAGCGCATCCAGTTCGCGCTGTAAGAACACCACCACCGCGTTTTGCCGTAATGCATCACGGTTTTCCTGCGTTAAGATTGCGCCGCCGCCGGTCGCTATCACCTTGCCGCCGGTTTTACCGAGCTCCTGCACCGCTTGCGCCTCCAAACGGCGGAACGCCGCCTCACCTTGCTCGGCGAAAATATCAGGAATGGCTTCCCCCACGGTTTGTTCCACCACGGCATCGGTATCCACCGCTTCTTTGTCGAGTTCCTTTGCCAATAGCCGCGACAACGTACTCTTGCCGCAGCCGGGCATCCCCACCAAGACAATATTTCGAAACTGCCGTTCCAAACCGCGCAAGCCGACTTCTACCAGCTCTTTATCCAACGCCTTGTTGAAAAAAATCTCCGCCGCGCGGTGGGCTTGCGCCACCAACATCGCCAGTCCGTTTGCCGTTTTGAGGCCTCGCCGTTCGGCATCCAGCAGTAACCGCGTGCGCAGCGGATTATACACAATATCCGCCACCGCTTCGCAGGAGGGAAACAGCTCAAGCGATACAGGTGCCGCCGCCGTTTCGGGATACATTCCCACCGGCGTAGTGTTAACAATCACTTCGGCATCGCGGTGCCGTTCCAAATTGCCGTAATTGTCCTCACCCGAACGCGAAATGACGGTCACGCTTTTTGCACCTTGATCTTCCAACGCACAGCACACCGTCGCCGAAGCGCCGCCGCTGCCGAGCACCAACACCTTTTTGTCAGCAACCGTGATACCCGCTCGCTTGAGCATATACGCAAACCCGTCATAATCCGTATTATACCCCCGCACGGCAGCACCGTCAAAGCGAACGGTGTTCACACTGCCGATGCGTTTTGCCGCCTCGTCAAGCTCAGTACAAAAGGGGATCACCGTCTTTTTGTACGGAATCGTGACATTCATCGCCGTGACCGTCGGATCGGCAAAAAAAACGTCAAGCTCTTCTTCGGATTTTTCTATCAGATCATACGCATAATCCCCAAAAAACGCATGGATCTGCGGCGACAAACTGTGTGAAAGCGTTTTTCCCAGCAATCCGTACCGCTTCATCATACGATCTCGGTATAGCTGCCGAGATAACGGAATTTCTCCGTTTCCGCCTGCAACTGACATAACAGGTCGGTAAACGCTTGGGAATACACCGACACGTCAATATCGAAATAGAACATAAACTCAAAATCCTTACCGGGGATCGGACGGCTTTCGAGTTTGATTAGGTTCACGCCCAGTGAATAGAACTTCGCAATAACCGTATACAGCGAACCCGGCTTATGCGGCAAGGTCAGCATCAAACTGGTGCGGTGGGCACCCGGATACACCTCCAGGTTTTTGGAGATGCAGATAAAGCGGGTGTAATTGTTCTCCACGTTCGAAACAGCGGTTTCCAGCACGTCCAAGCCGTACAACGCCGCGCAGGAATCCGACGAGATCGCCGCCACGTTCGTGCGATCGCTTTCCGCTACGGCCTTTGCCGCCATCGCGGTGTTTTCGCATACGTGCACCTTCACGTTTTTCAGCTTTTGCAAAAACGCACTGCACTGCTGGATCGCCTGCTCGTGCGAATAGATCTCACGGATATCCTCAAACCGCGCGCCTTTTTTTGCGAGCACCACGTGCGGAACGTGCACGCGGGTACTGCGCACGATGTGAAAATTGTAGCGCAGCATCAAATCGTAAATTTGGTTGACCGAACCGGCAGTACTGTTTTCGAGCGGCAAAATACCGTAACGGCACAGCCCCTTGTCCACCGCTTGAAACACCCCTTCAAAGGTGTTCATATACATAATGCTCGGCGCGCCGAACAATTTTTCGCAGGCGAGCTGGGAATACGCACCCTCCACGCCCTGGCACGCAACGATCGCGCGCTCGGGGAATACCTTTTCGGTGGTATCGATTGCCTTAGTGATCTTATCGGTCAGCGTGCTGTCCAGCCCCAACAAGTGGCTTTGGTGCGAACGGCTTAAACTCAAAATCAAGTGATACAAGATCCGCGTTTGGGACTCCATGTCCTTGCCCGCCAGATCCGATACTTTTTGAAGCAACTTCCGTTCGCGCTCGGGATCGAGCACCGGCTTGCCGTTTTCTTTCTTAAAGGCCGCCACCTCGGCCGCAACGCCCATGCGCTTGACAAACAAGGAAACCAATTCCTTGTCGATACCGTCTATTTCCTTGCGTAATTCTTCAATATCCATCGTTACTACTCCTTATACCAGATAATCTGCGAGTGCGATCGCCAGCGCCGCTTCCACGCACGGCACCGCACGCGGGACGATACACGGATCGTGCCGACCTTTTATCACTAAAGCGTATTCGCTTTTGCTGCTCAACTCCACCGTTTCCTGCTCTTTGGCAATCGACGGTGTCGGCTTGATCGCTACCTTGAAAGTGAGCGGCATGCCGGTGGAGATGCCACCGAGAATTCCGCCGTGACGGTTGGTGCGCGTCTTCACGGTATCATCGTCAAAATAATACGCATCGTTGTTTTCGGAACCCGTCAGCTCGGCGGCATCAAAACCGTTACCGAATTCAATACCCTTGACCGCGGGAATCCCGAACACAATAGACGAGATGCGGTTTTCGAGTCCGTCAAACAACGGATCGCCGATGCCTGCAGGTAATCCGATCACGGCACACTCAATCGTGCCCCCCACCGAATCACCGTCACTACGGGCGGCGGTAATGAGTTCCTGCATCGCCGCTTTGGCGGCTGCATCCCGCACCGGAAACGGATCGGTTAAAAAATCATCTTTCATAACCGTCACGGGATCAAACGCCTTATCGCGTATCTTCCCGATCGACGCAATGTGTGCGCCGATCGTAATGCCTTTCGTGTTAAGGAACTGCTTGCACAATCCGCCTGCAACGCAAAGCGCCGCCGTCAAGCGACCGGAAAACTGGCCGCCTCCGCGAATATCGTTGGCACCGTCAAAACGCACGGATGCCGGATAATCGGCGTGTGACGGACGCGGATGGTCGCGCAATTCACCGTAATCACCCGATCGGACGTTTTCGTTGCGAATAAGTGCCGTCACCGGCGCTCCGCAGGTGACACCGTCTACCAAACCGCTGACGAACTCCGGCACGTCCGCTTCTTTGCGGGCGGTCGCGAACGCGCCGCCCGCCGCACGACGTTGCATAAACGCCTGCAGTTCTTCGGTATCAACGCGGAGTCCCGCCGGCAAACCGTCAACCACCACACCGATCGCCTCAGCGTGCGATTGGCCGAATACGGTGATTTTTAAATTTCGTCCCCAGACAGATGACATACGCTCATCCCTCTCTTCTCTATCTCTTCAAAAAACGTCGGATACGACTTGTTAACCGCCTCCGCACCCACGATGGTAACGGGCTCCCCGCAAATCAGCGACGCGATCGCCGCCGACATCACGATACGGTGATCGTTACATCCTTGTACCGTCCCGCCCTGTAAGCAACTGCCCTGTACCCGCAAGCCGTCTTCGGTAATCGCGGCTTTTCCGCCGAGGGCAACGAGCATATCGTGAACGCTTTGCAAGCGGTTGCTTTCCTTGTGGATCAACCGTCGGGCATTGTAAATCACCGTTTCCCCGGGCAAAGCCGTCGCTAATACCGCCACGATGGGTACTAAATCGGGAATGGCTTCGGCATCCACGCGCAACGGCTGTCGGCTTACACCACCCGAAACTCGCCACGCAGTGTCATTATTTTCAACGGAAAAACCCGCTTGCCGAAGCAGCGAAACGATGGCACGGTCACCTTGCCCGGAATCGGCAGATAGCCCGCATAATTCAAACTCTTTACTATCGGAAATCGCCGCCCCCGTCAGCCAAAAGGCGGCGTTGGACCAATCTCCCTCGGCGCGCAGCGTTCCGGCAGAACGGTACCGACCGAAAACTGTAAAGACGCCGTTCTCCTCGGTCACGGTTATGCCGAATCGCGAAAGTGCTTCCACCGTCAGCGCAATATACGGATAGGAGGCCATTTCCCCCGTCACACGGATGCGGCAGGCATTCCCCATAAGCGGCGCCGCCATTAACAGACCGCTCACGAATTGAGAACTCAAGCTCCCGTTAATTTCAAACAACTCGCCTTGCAAACGACCGCTTACCGCGAGCGGAAACGCGCCCTCTTCCGACAATCGGCAGCCGTGCATCTCCAATACCGGATAGATCGGTGAAAGCGGCCGCTGTGACAGCCGCCCCTTGCCGGTAAACCGTGCGCCGCCGCACGCTGCCATGATCGGCAACAAAAATCGTAACGTCGACCCGCTCTCGCCGCAATCCAGCAGAGCGTTTGCATCGCGGTCTTGTCGCGGAATAACCGTCACACGGTCATCCTCGCACCTCACGTCGGCAAGTCCCGCCTGTAAGCAACGAACAGTCGCTTCAATATCCTCGGAATACGTCACGCCCTCGATCACCGTCGGCGTATCACACAGCGCCGCACAGATCAGCAGACGGTGCACGACCGATTTCGAAGCAATTATCCGCGTGTTGCCGCTTAACGTGCCCCCCGATACGGTAACCGTCATTGGGACAGCCCCCTTTGCAGGTAACCGCGCAATTCCTCTACGCGAACGGTCACCACCGTCCCCTTCCCAAGTGACGGAACGGTGATAAGATGTAACGTTTGATTGCGGCGCTTTTTATCTGCCATCGCCGCCACGTATAACTCCTCTGATGAAAACGCACAAACAGTCGGCAACCCGTAATCTTTCAGTACAGCATCCAGCCGTTCGGCAAGATCGGCGCCGCCCGCCTCGGCACGCGCCATAACCGCCATACCGATCGCCACCGCACTGCCGTGTGACATCGCAAAGCGGCTGCATTTTTCAATCGCGTGACCAACAGTGTGCCCGTAATTGAGAAGCAAGCGGCAACCGTTATCAAACTCATCCTCCGCCACCACGTGACTTTTAATGGTAACGCAACGGGTAATGATCTGCGTATCCGTCCATGCGTGCCGTTCCAACGCGTCAAACAGTTCGGGGTCACGGATCATGCCGTATTTAACAACCTCCGCCATGCCGTCTGCGTACACGGCGGGTGTAAGCGTTTTCAAAGCTAAGGGATCGATCAACACCAATCTCGGCTGATAGAACGCACCAAGCAAATTTTTACCCTCGGGCAGATTAACGGCCGTTTTGCCGCCGACCGACGAATCCACACACGCAAGCAGCGTCGTGGGAATCTGTATAAACGGGATCCCGCGCAAATACGACGCCGCGCAAAACCCCGCCAGATCGCCGACCACGCCTCCGCCGAGTGCCACAATGGCATCGCTGCGCGTAAAACCCTCTTTGGCAAGCGCGGATACCACCTTCAAATACTGTTCGGTATTCTTGGAATCCTCCCCCGCAGGAATAACGTACTCTGTCACCCGATATCCCGCGTCCGTCAGCGAACGGCAAACGGCATCGCCATACAGCGGCTGCACGTTGCTGTCGGTCAACAAGAGTACCTTTTCACTTTTCAGTACGGCCTTGCACTCCTCGGCAACGCTGTCAAGGAGCCCTTCCTCAATATGGATCTCGTATGTGCGGGACGTCCCGACTTTAACAGTCTCCATGATCGATCCTCTCTTTTCGGTCACTGCCGTCTTTAAGCAGCGCTTTGAGTGTGTCGGCGTCGCCCTGCTCAAGCGCCGCCTGATATTCCTTCAGCGACCGCACGATATGATCGATCTCGGCCACCAGATTTTCACGATTTTCCAAAAACAACTCAGCCCACATGTTTTCGTTCAGCCGCGCCACACGGGTCAGATCCCGATAACTGCCGGCCGAAAAACCGCGGTGCACCTTTGCACGCGGACTTTTCACGTACGCATTAGACACCACGTGTGCCAACTGTGAAGTAAACGCGATGATCTCATCGTGCTTTTCGGGGGTAGTAACCGTCACCGACGCGAAACCGACGGATTTGATCCACCCCGTCACCTTTTCCAACAGCGCGATGTCCTCGGTGTTTTCGGGAGTCAGGATCATAGACGCACCGGCATACAAATCGGCAGTCGCATACTTAATACCCGAGTGATGCAACCCCGCCATCGGGTGTCCCCCGATGAAGATCCATCCGTGCTCTTTTGCAAGCGGTCGGCATTGTTCGCAAATACTGCGTTTGATACCGCCGCAATCGATCACCACCGTGTCGGGAGCGATCACGCCCGCCATATCGGTAAGATACTCCACCGTGGCGCGCGGGTACACCGCCAGCAGGATCAGCTCACACTGTGCGATCGATGCGGTATCCACCACCCCATCGATGGTACCGTTCAACTGCGCATACTGCGTTACCGCTTTATCCAGATCATACCCGAGCACGCGGTGCGCGGTGTATTTCTTAAACGCCTTTGCCAGCGAACCGCCGATCAACCCCAGCCCAATAATTCCAACCGTCATTCCTTGATCGCCTCTCGGATCTGACGAACGCGTTTCGCCACGTCGTCAAACTGTTCCGGCGTGAGCGACTGTGCACCGTCGCACAGCGCACGCTTCGGATCGTTATGCACCTCTATCATCAGC
>JAZNRA010000093.1:0-24833 GCA_045590415.1 Acutalibacteraceae bacterium
GGCCTCCGACTTAAGCATGATATACCGCTATTATCGAAACCTCACCGTCGAGCTATGCGAAAAGTGGGGATATAACCCGATACATCTTTTCGGGGATTGGTATTTACTGCGAAAGTACCCGAAACACATTAGATGTTTCCAATATGATATAGTAAAGATCAGGCGGAGGGACAACAATGCTGACTAACGAAAAAATAGCCGCGATCCACGCAAACGCCGTAGCCCACGGATTCTGGGAGCCCGGCGGCGAGCCGACATTCGGCGAATACTGCGCACTGATTCACGAGGAAATATCCGAGGCGTTCTCCGCATGGCGCAACAATGAGCCGGCCGAGTACGTCGATGACAACGGCAAGCCGCAGGGTGTGTGGGTGGAGCTTGCAGATGTGGTGATACGGTGCGCGGATTGGATGGGGCATATGGAACACGAAACAGTGCCGTCTCTCAACACAGTATACTCAAAACTGAAAAACCTGTTGGGCGAGCTCGAAGAGCATAAGTTTGCGGCGTATATAACACTGCTGCATGATATGTTAACAACGGCTAAAGAGAGCTTATCGTTACGCAGTAGGCATCTTTCATTAGAGTATATAGTACTGTGTATATACGCTATGGCTGACGTGCGCGGAATCGACCTCGACGCAATCATCGACCGCAAATGCGCGTACAATGCCACTCGGCCGTGGCGACATGGGAAAAGGATGTAATATGCCGATTCAATTTTTCCTTGCGGTCGACAGTCGGACACGGCAATGTCGGGTGCTTACGTGCCCGATGCCGTTTGACGAGCTGAGACAGTGCAGCGATCTCGACGAGCGCGATTTTTCGCACCGATGCGTCACGGGCGGTGTGTGCACCGGCATAAGCAGGACACTGCAAACTCTGCGGCGCGACTACACCGGACGCAAATTTTCGCTGGACGAGCCTATACAATTTTCGTGCGGCAAGCGTCGATTTTTCGCTGCGGAGATATGGGAGCTTGATTAACAATTTTTGCCGGGGAATTTTCGTACGGTGGCAAATTTTCACCGCGAATTTTCCCCGGTGCGGAGGTGAAATTTTTATGGAGGGTACAATAATGAAAGTGCTGATAGGTATAGTAATTTTAGTTATAGCTGTATGGCTTATTGGGGGTATTTTAAACGAAATGAATGAAATAAGCGCAGGTGTTATAGTAGATCGGGAGGTAGACACCGGAATAGGCGGAACAGCATATTATTTCACTATCGAGGACCGGCTAAATGGAGAAATGGTGCAATACCGCATTGAGGTATCGTCATCGGAATATGATAAATATCAGATTGGAGATTTTTACGAACGGTGAGGTGAATTTTCAGTGAAGAAATATAAATTTTTGGGGATAAACTCAAAAAGCGGCAAGTGCTGTGTATTGAGTTGCGTCGTACCGTTTGACAAACTTATACCGGATTTAATCGAAGCGAGCGATTTTTCGCATTCCTCTACGAACTGGGGCGGCAGAGATGATATCGAGCGTACATTGAAATTAGAAGGCTTGCAGCTCACCGGAAACAAAATATTGCTTAAAGAGCCGCTTCGGTACACCGACACGGATTACGACCACGGACATTGTTATGGATGGAACTTTTTTGTAGACGCCATCGCAGAAACCACCGACGCGCCCGAAGAACCGCCCGAAGAACCGCACTGGTATGACATAGCGGTACGTGAGAGACGAGCGGAACCCGTTCGCAAATTGACGCTGGACGGAACGTATCTTTATGAAGACGGACGATCTTGCGCTCTTAAGTTTCAAACCTTGAACGATATACAAGAATTTATAATGCGTATGGTGACATTAGGGCGAGAATTTAAAAACGGATATACTATAATTTTCCCCAACGATCAGGAAACCGTTGATAAGTTTAACGAAATTTTAGCAAAGGAGCAGTGATGCAAACCGATGACCAAGCGCGAATTATCACAGTTGTACTACCTTGACAAAGACATCGAGCGCGAGCGGCGACTGCTGGCTGAGCTTGAGCAGTCCGGCGCGCCGGACGATATAATAGCAGGGACGCGCGAGGTCATTCGATGCAAACTCCGCGAATCTGAGATCGTTCGGATGCGCACTATACACTGGATCATGCAGCTCGACGATGCATTTTTGCGGCAAATATTTATGATGCGGCACATAGACCGGTTGACATGGGCGGCGGTGGCTGTGCGTATCGGCGGCGATAACACCGCGGACGGTGTGCGAAAAGCTCACGATCGGTATATTGCACGTTCGGAGGGAGTAGAACCGAACGAGTAGGCGATTGGCTGACACGCAGCGGCGCGATCGTGGCGGCGGTAGTCCAGTTGGTCTACTGCACAACAACGCGGCGGTACGGCGATTTTGAGCGGTATTTTGAATTTGGCAAAGAAAAAGCCCCGATTTGCGTCGGGGTTTTGCTATTTACGCCGCCTTCCGCGTCCTCGGCTGCATATGCGTCCGTGCTATGTACACGCGGACCATCGCGTCCAGTGCCTGCCGTTCGGCGACTATCGCGTCAACGCGGTGGTGGATGTAAGCGACTTTCGCGGTGTTCGTCTCACACGCGGCGCGGCTGAGATGGTAGGCTTCGACGCGGCGCAGGTATTCGGCGTAGGTGAGTATGAGTTTAATTATGGCGTTGGTCATGGTGTTGTTCTCCCTTCATCGACTTTCACAAGGTCAGCGAAGCGGTCAGTGCGGTCAAATACTCCGTAGGAAGACCGCAGTCTTTGTCGACTGCAATAGGGCAGACGATGCCGAAGCAGTCCATGCAAACAGCAACAAGCGGCGAGTGCTTGTTTTCGGTAGTGCTTAACAGGTCGTAATCAAAAATACCCATATACTTTTCATCGATAAATTTAAAGCTGCAATCTTCACAGATTTGAATAGCTACCACAATGTGCTTGATGCCGCAGGCGCGAACCGGTATGCGAATTTCCGTGTCACGCGCGTTAAGATGCTCGACTTTCGCAAAGACGAACGAACGGAGAGTATTAGCAAGCCCCTTTGCGGCTTCAGCGACTTTCACGCTTTTTTTCGCGCGGAGCTGATCGAGAACGGTGCAGGGCTTACCCGGTTCTTTAATGATATACATACCGATTGCGCCTTTTTTGTCGCATACGGCTATAGCGTCGGCTGTTTCCTCGTAGATGATGTCGTTATCTGCGGCTTTGCAGAATTTGTTGAGATTATAGGTAGTTTTCATGGTTTTATACCATCCTTAATTAAAATTTTATGGTGTGGGACTGATGCGCTCAATCCCCGAGAAGCGGTTAAGCCTTTGCCGGCTTAGTCTTGATATCGTAATAGAAATTGGTATCGAAATAGTCAACCATGCTATTTGATTCGTCATAGCGGTAGGCCTCGATAATGCGCTTGATATCCTTAATTTTTTCAAGGGCTTCGGGCTTAAACTGTGTGCAGTGGTCGAGATAATAGGTATTAAGCTGATTTTCATGAACCGTAACAAGCTCATATTCATAATCGGCGGCCTCTTCTCTGATCTTTTCCTGCTCGGCACCGCTCATAGCGAAATACTTGTCAACGTGTACCCAGTCGTCGCGCAGATGTATCCAGCACTGAGCCGGTGAGATGCTGTAGTTTTCGAGGTATTCCGAATATGCTACATAGTCGGCTTCCGTAGTCGTTACAGTTGCGATGATCGATTGTCCGCCGCTGTAGCTCTTGCACTTCACCGAAACACCCCTGATTCCTGCCGCTTTGATATCGTCGCGAATTGCCTTTGACAGCTCCGCGCCGTATAAGTGTCGATTCGACTTTGAACCGTAGACCGCGCCGCCGCCCATGTAGCCGTCTGTGAAGACGTTCGCGCCGTCGACCTGCTCGCCGTCGATGTTCTCGCCCATGCCATGAGCTATGAGAGTATCAATAACGGTGCGTTCGTTCTCGAAGCCGTACCAGCAGGCTTTTTTGTGGTTCCATCTGAATTTGAGATCCTTCAGCGCGTCGAGCACGTCAAGCGCGGGCTTGCTGTCGAAGTATACTTCAATGCTGTTCGGATGTGTTCCGGCTGTTATTGTGTAATTTGTTGTCATTTTATTTACCTCTCTATCGGTTGTTTTCTTTTGATGTATATATTATAACAGATATTTGCGCAAATGTCAATAGTATATGCGCAAATATCTTAAAATCGGGATTATGCACAAATGTCTACATGGGTATTTGTGCATATTACCAATTGAATAAACTCGGCATCTATGATATAATAATGTAAAGAGGTGATATAATTGTATAAAGATATGAAAAAGCATCAGGAATACACAAACACATATATAAATCAGAATTACGACCGATTTAACATTAATATGCCGAAAGGCGCAAAAGAGCAGCTCCAAAACCACGCGAAACGGTACGGGGATAAATCAGTTAATGCATTAATCGTTCGAGCGGTTCGAGAACAAATAAAACAGGACGGCGGCGACGTCTCCGCATGGGACGCGCTCGCACCCGAACGAGACACGCAGGAGGTAACACAATGAGCAACAAAGAAAAATTATTGGCATACGCCGAGGAAATGACCGAAGCGGATTTAATATTTATTGTCAATATGATTGAAGCCTACAAGGCAGCCGAGCAGAAGCGCAGAGAAGCAGAGGAGGGCGCCGAACTGCTCGGACCGTTTAAAGACTTCGACGAAATGATGGAGGCGTTCCATGCTGGAGATCAAGGCTCGGAAATCGTTTAAGCGCGAAGTGCTGCTTGCCGAAAAGCGCGGTTATGATATGAGCGAGTTGAAAACAGTTGTTGAAACGCTCAGGAAAGGCGAACGGCTTCATGAAAAATATCGCGATCATATGCTTGAGAATTCGCGGAACTACAAAGGCTGCCGAGAGTGCCACATCAAGGGTGACTGGCTTCTTGTATATAAGATACACAAAGATATATTGATACTGGAGCTGATTCACACCGGCACTCACAGTGATCTGTTTTAACTGAATACCGAACACAGTCCGACACAGTAACGTGCCGGGCTTTTTTTATGCCTTCACGCAAAAATAGACAAATTGTAAACAATCGCAAAAACCCGAAAGTTGTCCGTTTTGTCCGTTTCGTACCAACTACAATGATAACACAAGGGAGGACGGCGAAACATGGAGCATAATCCATTCTATGACAGCCCCGAATGGAAGCGCAAACGGCGCGAGATCCTTGAACGCGATCACTATGAGTGCTACCACTGCCGAGCGCGCGGACGATACACACGCGCCGTGATAGTGCATCATGTTAAGCACCTCGAGGACGTGCCCGAGTTGGCGTTATCTGATACATACGTCGACGGATGCGGCGCAGTGCATCGGCAACTGATCAGCGTGTGCCGGGACTGTCACGAGACTGTATGCCATCCCGAACGGCTGCGGCGAACGGCACCACCCGAACCCGTAACGGCCGAACGGTGGGACTGATCGAGTGAAGCGCGGCGCAGTGCTGTTGTCAGGTCTATTGCCGATAAACGCAGTAGGCTGATCAGACATACCCCCACCCGGTAGGTAGGCGATACACCCCGGTGTAAAAAAATGGAAAATTAATCGCCGATTCTCACTCGGGGCTGCCCTACCCAAGAGTTAGACGCGGTCGCGCGCGTGAGAAAATGGGAAAATATGGTGAAAGGAGCGTAAAAACGTGGCTAAATTAACACGAAAACAGATTCGGCAGGACTTGCTTGACCAGTTGGAGCGAAACGGCATGGTCGGCGGTTATTGCCGGGATATGGTCGACGACTATATGTCGCTTTGGGACATTGCAAAGGCTTTGACCGAGGACATCAAAGAGCGCGGCGTTACGGTTGAGACCGAGCTTGCCGACGGACGATGCAAGCGGGTGAAAAACGAAAGCGTCGGCGAACTGCTGAAGACCAACGCACAGATGCTCAAGATCCTTGACAGTCTCGACCTCAAAGCCGTGCAGGGCGGTGACGAGGATGACGAGCTGTAATGAACACATTGAACGATATTTAAACCTTATCGAGAGCGGCGAGCTTCGCGCCTGCAAAGATCAGATAGCACTTGCGGCACTGGTGCGCAGGGCGTTCGCCGAGGAAGACATTTACACAAACGATGAGCAGCTTGAAAAGTACCTCGGTTTATCAAAGTATTTCGGGTACAACAAGGTGTTCGAGTGGCAGGAATTCGTTTTCGGGCTTCATCTCTGTACTTATCGGCGCGAGGACGATATGCCGCGATGGCCGGACATGCTGTGTATGCAGGGACGAGGTGCCGGCAAGGACGGCACGATCGCAATGGAGGCGATGTGTCTCAGCTCGCCGTACAACGGCATCAAGGCGTATGACATCGATATCTGCGCGATAAACGAGGAGCAGGCGACGCGCCCGGTAAAGGACATTATCGAGGCGTTCAGCTCTCCGCAGTACGAAAAGAAATTGAAAAAGCACTTCTACTGGACGAAAGAAGAAGTGCGGAATCTGAAAACCGGTTCGGTCATCAAGGGACGCACGAACAATCCGAAGGGTAAAGACGGTTTACGTTCGGGCGCGGTGATATTCAACGAGGTTCACACCTACGAGGATTACCGCAACATAAACGTGTTCACGACGGGTTTGGGCAAAAAGCCCCATCCGCGCCGCTCGTACTACACCACAAACGGCGACGTGCGTGAAGGTCCGCTCGACGATATGCTCGAATGGTCGCAGGAGATACTTTTCGGCGGTATGCCTGATGCGGGATTTCTGCCGTTTATCTGCCGGCTTGACGACAAAGAGGAAGTTCACGACCCCCGAAACTGGGAAAAGGCTGTGCCGGGACTTCGGTATCTGCCGTCGCTTCGTGAGGAGATAGGCAAGGAATACGAGGAATGGAAGCGTTCGCCGCTCAGACTGCCGGCGTTCATGGGCAAGCGTTTCAATCTGCCCGACGGTGCGGCAAATGTGGCGGTCACCGACTACGAGAACATCAAGGCGACGAACCGCGAACTGCCCGACCTCGAAGGTATGCCCTGTGTTATCGGAATCGACTATTCGAAGCTCAACGACTTCGCGTCGGTCAACGCGCATTTCCGCAAAGGCGATGCACGGTTCGACATCAATCACACATGGGTATGCCGCAATTCGCAGGACTTACGCGACGGGCGCATAAAAGCACCGCTTGCCGAATGGGAATCGATGGGGCTGCTCACCTTTGTGGATGATGTGGAGATCTCGCCAACGCGGATTACTGAGTACATCAAGAGCATTGCACAGCGGTATTACGTGCTGGGAATCGGCATAGACAACTTCCGGCTGGCACTGATGCGTGACGCGCTCGCAGACCTCGGTTTCGATGCTTACGAGCGAAAAAACATCAAGCTGATAAGACCATCGGACATCATGAAGGTTCAGCCCGTGGTCAACAGCTGCTTTGAAAATAGGTACTTTTACTGGGGCAATCATCCGCTTCTGCGCTGGGCGACGAACAACACCAAGCTCGTGGCATCGGGCAAGAAGGAAGGCACCGACACCGGAAACTTTTATTACGCAAAGATCGAAGCCAAAAGCCGAAAGACCGACCCGTTCATGGCTCTGGTCGCGGCTATGGTAATCGAAGATATGTTACCCGAATCGTCGTTTGACGACATCCCCGATTTAGGAGTGATAATTGGTTAAAAATGGGAATCAGCATAAAAGATTGGTTTAAATACCATTTTGGCAAGTCCACGCCTGCCGAGATGGAAGCACTGTACACCGATCCCGACAACGTGTGCGCGCTGGCAAATGCGGCAAAAGAAATGGCTTTGCTTACCTGCACGAACATCATAACGGCGACGCTCGGACGGTGTGAGTTCGTTACCTACAACGAGGGCGACGCGGTGAAACGGAACGAATGGCGGCTCTGGAATGTACAGCCGAATCAGAATCAGAACGCGCAGCAGTTCCGCGCACAGCTCATACATACGCTTGTCTGCAAGGGCGAGGCTCTTGTGATCGAGCTTGAAAGCGGCATATATGTCGCCGACAGCTTCACGGCAAGCGACGACGTGGTAAAAGAACGGCTGTACAGCGACGTTGCGGTCGGCTCACTTGCGCTGAACCGCAAATTTAAAGAACACGAGGTAATGCACTTCGCTATGTCCGACGGCGCATGGATGAAAACATTCGACAGTCTGGCACAGGCGTATGCATCGGTTATAAATTCGGGTGTCAAGGGATACCGCCGCGCACAGGGAATGAAGGGTACGCTCAGCATCGACGCAATGCAGATGGGCAACGAAAAGATGCAGAAAGCGTACGAAGCCCTTAAAAACGCGGGATTCAAGCAGTTTGCCGACGCGGAAAGCGCGGTACTGCCGCTCTACAAGGGCATGGAGTACACCGACACCACACAGAAGACCTACAGTAACCAGAACAGCCGCGACATACGGGCGATGGTCGACGACCTCACCGACTTTGCCGCACGTATGCTCGGCATTCCTCCGGTTCTGGTGAACGGGTCGGTGCAGGACACCGCTTCGGCAAGGCGGCAGCTTGTGAGCGACTGCATCATTCCGCTTGCGAAGATCCTCGACTGCGAGATAAGCCGAAAACGCTACACCGCAGGCGACATCGAGCGCGGCACGATGCTTGAAGTCGACACCTCCCGTGCTATATATGTCGACTGGCTGACGGCGGCGCAGGGAATCGATAAGCTGATAGCTTCGGGCGCGGCATCGGTCAACGATGTTCGCGGACTGCTCGGACTGCCGCTTATCGACGAGGAATGGGCGAACAGGCATTATCTCACCAAGAATTACGGGGATATCGAGAACCCGGGGAGGAGGTGATACAGAACAATGAATAGGTATTACTCACTTTACACCGAGGAAAGCGGCTCCGAGCTGCATATCTACGGCGACATCACGTCGGGCGGCGGCTGGTTTTCCTCCGAATCGGATGTATCGAGCTATCAGATCGCAAAAGAACTTGCCGAGCTTGACACCTCCAAGCCCCTGACGGTATATATCAACTCCTACGGCGGCGAGGTTGCGGAAGGAATTGCCATCTACAACCAGCTGAAACGCTTTGAGCGGTGTAAGACCGTCGTTGACGGATATGCGGCTTCGATAGCTTCGGTGATATTCATGGCGGGCAAAGAGCGCGTCATGTCCCCCTCGTCTCTGCTGTTTATCCATAACGCATGGATGCGTACCGCAGGCAACTCCGAACAGCTCCGCAAGGATGCCGACGACCTCGAAAAGATCACGGCGGCGAGTATGCAGGCTTACCTCGAACACGTGAACATCGGTGAAGAAAAGCTCAAAGAAATGCTGGATACCGAAACGTGGCTGAATGCAGACGAAGCCGTTGAAATGGGGTTTGCAACCGAGAAAACGGCGGCAGGCGCAAGCGGTAAACCGTCGCAGTCGGCGCGTGACAAGTTCGCGCAGCTGTGGCAGAAGGCATTAACGCCCGAAGTGCAGACACCGCCCGAACCCGAAGAATCCCCTTTGCAGAAGTTTTTCAAATCTATGGCAAAAAGAAAGGATGATTAATTATGACAAATCTTGATGCAATTAAGCAGAAGAAAGACGCCATCCGTCAGCGTATGTTTGACGCGATAGCCAACAGCGACACAGAGGCTTTCCAGAAGGCGTATGACGATATGTCCGACATGATCGGCGAAAGCCTCCGCGCAGAATTTGAGCAGTACAGAGCCGACGCAGACGCGGCAATCCTTGCACAGCGCGGCGTAAGACAGCTTACCTCCAAGGAACGCACCTTCTACGAAGCCCTTATCGGCGCGATGAAGTCGGACGACCCCCGGCAGGCGTTTACCGGTATCGACAAGACCTACCCCGAAACCGTTATCGACGCAGTATTCGATGATCTCGAAGAAAATCACCCCCTGCTTTCGAAGATCAACTTCCAGAGAGCCGGTCTGCTGACCAAGATCATCGTTTCCTCTACCGGCGGCAAGGCATCGTGGCAGGAACTCGGCTCGGAAGTAGTCGACGAGCTGAACGCGGAATTCATCGAGATCGATCTCGGTATGGCACAGGTCACCGCTTACATTCCCGTTAAGCGTTATATGCTCGACATGGGTCCGACATGGCTCGACCGCTACGTTCGCGGTATGCTCTCCGAGGCTGTAGCCGTTGAAGTTGAGCGCGGCATCGTAGTCGGCACCGGCAAGAACGAACCCATCGGTATGACCAAGGCTCTCACCGGCGCGGTTGACGGCGTATATCAGGACAAGGCGGTCGGCGCGACCCTCACCACCCTCGACGCTGCTGCATACGGTGCTATCCTCGACAATCTTTCGCAGACCCGTAACGGTCACCGCAGACCCGTTTCCCGTGTGCTGATGCTCGTCAACCCGGCTGACTACTTCACCAAGGTCTTCCCGGCGACCACCGTGCGCACCACCGACGGCGGCTACAACTCCAATACCCTCCCGTTCCCGACCGACGTTGTTCAGTCCGTGGCAGTACCGCAGGGCAAAGCTGTGATCGGTATCGGCGACAAGTATTTCATGGCTCTCGGCACCGCAGGCAAGGCAGGCACTATCGAATATTCCGACCAGTACCACTTCCTCAAGCTCGAAAGAGTATACATGACCTACTTCTACGGCAACGGTATGCCGCTCGACGACAACGCTTTCGTTGTGGCCGATATTTCGGGCATCAAGCCGAGCGTGCTTGACGTTCGCGTTATCGAGCGCACCGAGGACTAAGGTGTAACCTATGGGAATGACCGTGACCGCAGAACTGCTCGCCGATGCAAAGAACTATCTTGACATTACCTGGCAGGACGAAGAAACGGACAAAAAGTTGACCGGCATTCTCGCTCGCGGCATGGCATTCCTTGACCGTGCCGCAGGAGCGGAGCTGGACTACACTGCGGAAGACTTCCCCCGCAGTCTGCTGTTCGACTACGCGAGGTATGCAAGGGAAAACGCCTTAAACGACTTCACCGAGCATTACCTTACCGAGCTGAATTCACTGCGGATGTACACCGAGGGCGAAGCCGCCATGGAGGCAATTGACGATGAAACGGAAGCATGAGGGCTTTCCCGACGGTATAGCCGTTATCTACGACAACCAATACCGCGGCGGCGTCGGTGACATTCCGAAGGGCAGTCTCGTACTGCGGCACAAACTTCGGTACCGCGAACGGACAGTCGGCATCAATCGGTTTTATGCCGCCCTGCAGGACAACAGCAGGATAGACCGGATGATACGCTGTCTGCGAAAGGACGACGTTTCGGTGCTGGATGTGGTGAATGTCATCACGTCCGGCTCGGACGACAAGTACTACCGAATCGCGCAGATACAGTACCCCGAGGACACCGAGCCGGCGGTGATGGATATCTCACTTGAAAGGATCGATGTTACATGAGTTTACTGGCACTTGACAGGGCACTTAAGGCAACGGGCATACCGACCTATCACTTCACGGCAGTGAAAGAGGATGACAAGTACATCGTCTGGCTCGAGGAAGGTGAACGGTCGTACTTCCGTACCGCAGATACGCACACGATGTGGGCTGACGACCACGTGGCACAGCAGGCGATAAGCGGCGTGATCAACTATGTCACCGACGAGGAATTCGACACGAACGTCGACCTCCTGCAGAAGGTGTTCTATGATATCGGTTTATCGTATTCGCTGAGCCGCGTGGAGTATAACGAGCTGATGAAAAAGGTGTTTTATCAGTGGACGTTTGAAATGCCCGTGGGGGACGGTATCTACAGTGAGAGTGACGATTGACGGGCTTGATGATATCTACGAGGTACTGCGGCGCACAAACGAGGACATGACCGAGGTCGTCGACGAAATGCTTACCACGGGCGGTGAAATAGCCAACCGCGAGCAGCAGGCATCGATAGACCGGTATGACCATAGGCGTACACGGTCCATGAGAAACAACGTGCGGTTTGAAGAACCCCGTTTATCGCTGTACTCGTCGGGGCGGTATGTATCATCCTATTCGCGCGGTGCGGACGACTTCGGCACATCGAACCAGAAAAAGGCATTTATTCTGAACTATAAATATTCCGGCTGGTTCAACGAAGCATACGAAAAAGCAAATCCCCAAATCGCGGCGGCTATGCGCAGGGTTTGGGAAAAATGGAATCCCGATAAATAAAAAAAGGAGTAAAAATATGGCAAATTACGGCGCATCCAACCCCTACTTCGCACTTATCGACACCGAGCCGGAGACGGGGCTTCCTACATATAAGCAGGGTGTCAAGATCGCAAAGCTCATTTCGAGTTCGGACAACCCCACCTTTACCACCGGCGTACTCTATGCCGACGACGGCAAGGCGGAGGAAGTCGAGGAATTCGTTTCGGCTTCCATCGACGTTTCGCTTGACGACGTAAACCTTGAAAACAAGGCACTTATGTTCGGCGCGACCATTGCAAACGACAATGAGCTTGAACACAAAAGCACCGACGTTGCACCCTACGGCGGTTATGCGTTCTACGCTCGCAAGATGAAGAACAACATGACCCGTTTCCTCGGCATCTTCTACCCGAAGGTGAAGGCTACTCAGGGCGGTGTTACCTATAACACCAAGGGCGAATCGATCACCTTTGCGCCCGACGCGGTCACCTTCTCGGCATCCGAAACGGCTTCCTATACATGGAAGGTCGAAGCGGAGTTCGAGATCGAAGCCGAAGCACTGGCATGGGTCAAGGAAAAGCTCAACATCTCCGAAGCGTAAAGGCGGTGACGGGTAATGCAGAAATGTATCAGATACACCTTCTGCGCCCGTGAATTATGGCTGATGTACAATGCGGCGGCGATGTTCGAGGTAATGGACATAGTCGGCGGCACGGACAAGCTCGACAGCGTCCTGCTGTCGCAGACCCCCGAAGCCGTTGACAAGCTGTTCGACATATTTATTTGCCTTGCCCAGAACGGCAACGCCGCCCGAAAGTACATCGGATATGACTGTGACGAGCTGCCCGGCAAAGAAGCTGTGGCGGCTCTGACCACGGTCGACGACATTGCCCGTATGCGCGATGCCGTCATGAATGCCATTATAGCCGGCGTGGGACGCGAAGTGAAGTCCGACGAGGACGTTGAAGTCGACCTCGGACTTGAAGAATTGAATGTAAAAAAAAAGAGAACTTGAAACTGTGTGAATACCTTCGGGCGGCAGGCATGGCAGGGCTTGATGTCCGTGAAGCTATGTTAATGCCGCCCGGCGTTGTTTTTGATATGCTCGACCTGATGACTGCAAAGAATAAGAAGGAGGTGGAATAGTTGGCAAATGTAGCACTTAATATCGTTGTCGGCGGTGAGGAAAAAGCCAAGCAAGCGATAAAGGAACTGAACGGCAATATAAAGCAGCTCGGCACGAACATGAAATCGCTTGACGAAGTGTTTGCCGGCAACCAGAACTCCTACGATTATTTAAGCGCAAAACTCAAAAACCTTACCGAAGCGCAGGAAGCCTACCGCAAAAAGACCGAAACTCTTCCCGGTGTCATTGAATTCTTACGCGGTGAGCAGAATAAGCTTGCAGACAAGACCGATGCTTTGAAGCAGAAAATGGAGCAGGCAACGGCGGCTTATGACAATGCGGAGGATAAGACGGCTGCGCTCAAACGCGCGATGAACGAAGCCACAAAGGAGTTTAACGACAATCAGAAGGCTCTCAATTATGCGCGTGATGCGGCGAATGACTATCAGAGACAGCTTACCGAAGCAGAAGGAAAGGTCGATGTGCTCGGTGAGGAGATACGGAAGACCAACGGCTACCTCAAAGAGGCGGCGGTCAGTGCCGACGGTACGGCGACGTCCATTGACCGGTACGGCAAGGAAGTGAAGGACGCGGGCGAGGATACCAAAGAGTTTGGCAAAGCCGCCGAGGTATTGGCGCAGGCAATCGTTGCATCGGGTGCGGTACAGGGCGCGGAGAAGCTGCGTGACGCTATAGTCGACACGGCAAGGGCTTCGATCGAATATGAATCTGCGTTCGCCGGTGTGCGTAAGACGGTCGACGGCACGGCAGAGGAACTGTTGACTATATCCGACGGTATCAAGCAGATGTCGCTTGATATACCGACGGCATCGGAGAAGCTTGCGGGCATCGCCGAGAACGCCGGACAGCTGGGTATTGCGACGAAAGACGTACTCGGATTTACCGAAGTTGTTGCAGCGTTATCGGTAACTACTAACTTGACCGCAGATCAGGCCGCTGTGGATATGGCAAGGATTGCCAATATCACAAAGCTCACATCAGACGAATATTCCAATTTCGGTTCTGCGCTCGTTGCGCTTGGCAATGACTCGGCGGCGTTTGAGTCCGAAATACTTGCCATGACGAACAGACTTGCAGCGGCCGGTTCTGCGGTAGGTGCTACCGAAGCGGAATTGCTCGGTATTGCTACGACGCTGGTCAGCGTCGGCATTGAAGCCGAAGCGGGTGGCACTGCGTTTTCAAAACTGTTCAGACAAATAGAACTCGCAGTGGAGACCGGCTCAGAAAAAGTACAACAATATGCCGACGTTGCCGGAATGTCGGTAGCTCAGTTTGCCGAACTGTGGAGAACTGACGCAACAGGCGCGGTCACTGCATTTATCGAAGGGCTGGGCGGTCTTGAAGAAAAAGGGCAGTCTTCTATCGCAGTGCTCAACGACATGGGCATCACCGAGCAGAGGCTTCTTGCGGCGGTAACAGCAGTGTCGGAAGCCGAGGGTCTGCTTTCCAAAAACGTTGAACTTTCCAATACTGCATGGGCCGAGAACACCGCGCTTGCGGATGAAGCGGCGGTACGGTATGAAACTACCGAAAGCCGTATTCAGATACTCAACAACGCTTTCAATAACCTTAAGATCACGGTCGGTGACGAGCTGTTAAAGACCTTCGGCGGCGCGATCGACGGGCTGACTGACCTTACGGTGGCGGCTGACGAGTATGTCAAGAAAAACCCCGAAATTGTTGCAGGGCTTACCGCTGTGGCGGCAGGTGTCGGCGGTCTGGCGGTCGCAGGTACGGTTATTCCGCTTGTTACTACTCTGTGGGGACTGCTTTCGGCAAATCCCGCAGGGCTTGCGGTAGCCGGAATACTCGCACTTGTTACGGCAGTTGCGACGTTCGCGGCTACGCTGCCGGATGCCAACGACGATGTATCGGTATTTATACGCCAACTGGATGAGCTGAAAGAACGTACGGCGAAAACACAGAGCAGTATCCTTGATCTCAAAAAAGCAAATGAAGAACAGGCAGCAGCAATACGCGGCGAAAGCGAGGAAATTGAAAAAGCCATAAAGATGGTCGAAGAACTCGGAAACAAGACCGATCTTACGGCAAGCGAAAGCGAAATTCTCAAAGCCGCCATGGACAAGCTCAACGGATCCATTCCGGGGCTTAAGCTGAATTATGACAATCTCAACGACAGTCTTGAAGACACTGTGTATCATTTACGGCTCGTTGCATCGGCGCAGGCTCTTGTCGATGAGGCACTGGCAAAGAGCGAATTAAGGGATTCTTTGGAAAACAATTTCGATCAGCTCGATAAGGATATCGAAGACGCAAAGAAATCACTTGACGATGCAAATGCGCTTCTCGAAGACTATATAAAACTTCGTGACGAATATGTTGCACCTGACGCAACAAAAAGCGGCAGAGCCAAAGGAATGGGGAGTGATTACAACCCCTACGAAAATGACGTTGAACAACTGAGAAAAGCGGTTGAAGAAGCTGAAGCGCTGTACAGTATGGCGATCGGCGCGCGAGAAGCCAACAAGCGGCAGATAATCGAAATCAACGCAGAAATAGCAAATCTCGATGCGCAGTATGCCGAAAAAGCGGCAGAGATGAAGCAAGCCAATACCGACTTGTTTGAAAGCACCGAGCAGACTGCAGGAAAAGCGGCAGAAGTTGCGGAGGAAAGCGCGGCGGCGATAGAACAGGCGGCGGCGAAATCCGAAACGGCATCCGAAAAGGCGAAGACGACCGCTCAGAACTCGCAGAAAGCCATCGACTACATCGGCGATGCGATAAAGCAGCAAGCCAAGGACGTCAAGTCCTCACTCGACACGCTGACCAAGGAATACGACAACGTCTACAACTCCACCAAATCCGCGCTTGACGGCATCGGCGGTCTGTTCGGCGAAGTCGCGTTCAAGGCTGAATTATCCGTCGAGGATATGATACGCGGACTGGAAACGCAGGCCGACTACATGACCGGCTATATGCAGAACATCCAGCGCGCGGCACAGATCGGACTTGACGAAGGTCTGGTGGCGGCGTTGTCCGACGGCAGCGACGAATCGGCAGGCTACATCCAGAAGATCATCACCGAATTCAACAAGCTCGAACTTGAATACGGCGCGAACAGCACACAGGCGCAGGACTTCGTAAAGCGGTTCAACGAAGCGTTCAGAGGTTCGGAAACAGCCAAGAACACTTTGGCGACCAACGTTGCGGAGATGAAAACCGACTTCTCGGCGCGTAAGGATGAAATACTCGCAGACGCGCAGACACTGCTTGATAACCTCGCGGTGTATTCCGGCGATTCCGTCGAAGAAGTCTCAAAGGCGGTACTCGAAGTTGTCGGCGAAGTTGAAAGCTCACTCGGTTCTATGGCCGAAGCGGTCGAGGAAAAGGGCGGCGAAGCTGTAGAAGCGGCGGCAGAGGCTCGTGAGGAAGTAGACGAGCAGTTTGAGGGCACTGAGGAAGTCGGCAGAGAAGCCGGTGAAAACTACGTTGTCGGAATGGTCGAGGGTATCGACGAAAACACTCCGCTCGTGGTTGAAGCCGGAAAGCGGATAGCAAATACCCTCGCGCAGACAGTCAACAGTGAGCTCGGCATTCAGTCACCGTCAAAGGTCGGTCAGCAGCAGGGACAATTCTACGACGAAGGCATCGCGCTCGGTATCGAGGAAAACACCGGAGCGGTCGTGTCCGGCGCGGTGCAGATGATATCCAACGTTGCCGGCGCCTCGGAATCTGCGGCAAAATCGGCGGGACAAGCAATCGGCAGTACCATGGCGGCAGCGGCGGCGCAGGAACTCGGTAAAGCGATACGCGAAATGGCTGAAAAGGGCGAGCTTACCTACAACGGTAACAAGGTCGGCACTGCGGCGAGTGCAGGAATCCCGAATCTGTCCGGGCAGGAAGCGGCTGACTGGAACGCGAAGCTGAAAGCGCAGTACGGACTTCCGAGCAACTGGACGAATCAGGATATCGTTGACTGGCTCAACGGCGGTGGGTTTATGGCGGGCGGCAGTATGCCGAGCGTGAGCGGCGGTTCGGTGTCGAACATTGTATCTCAAGCGACTTCGAGCGTAAAGCCACTGCTGTCCACGTCATATATCGACCGTACGCCGGGTACAAACTCGCATTATTACGATGCTGTGCCAAGCCCGAAATATAACGTAACCGTTAATCAGACATTCAACACACCCGTACAGTCGCCGTACCAAACCAAGGTGGCGAGCAAACAGGGCGTAAAGGAGGCGTTGTATTAAATGCCAAAACCTTACATAACACTTATAATCACCATCGGCGACGAGCAGATAACGATCGCGAAAAACTCGGTCTACCGCCTGCTCGCCGGAGGTATTACGGGCATCGAAAGCACCGACTGCGAAGCGATGCTCACGGAGTATGCGGCAATGGACGGCGGATATCTTGAAGCCGTCCGCATACCGCCGAGAACGATCTCGGTGCAGTTTGCCATCGACGACAAGCGGCAGACCGAGGAACTTCGAAAACGGTTAATTGCCATGTTTTCACCGAAAAAGCGGGGAACGCTGGTGGTGAATCGGGGAAATCGGGCGCGGAAGATAAACTTCTACATGAGGAATCGTGCGGAGTTTACGCAGTCGAACATCATACAGGACAGGCTTATTGTGAATGTCGACATGGTGTGCCCCGACCCGTATTTCGAGGACGTGAACGCGACGACCATCAACTTCATGAAAGCGTCGCCGCTGCTTACCTTCCCGTTCAACTCGCTTGCCGGTGTGGGCATCACCGCCGGGGTGCTGACGGTAACAGACCGTGTCAAACTTGTGAACGACGGTGACGTGCCGGTCGGTATCATATGCGATATCACGGCAAACGGCGGCACGGTTACAAATCCCAAGATCACGATGAACGGGCAGTATGTGCGCGTCATCAAGACTATGGAGATCGGCGACGCGCTGAGCATCAACACGAACAAGGGGCAGAAAAACATCTACTTCAACGGTGAGAGCCAATTCATTTTCGACCGCACTTCGGTATTCTTCGAACTGCCGGTCGGCGAGAATGAGATCGTGATCTCGGCAGACGCAGGCGTGAAGGACGCGAAAGCCTCGTTTACGTACTCGTTCAAGTATCTGGGGGTGTAGCGCGAAATGGAACTGTTATTTCTGGACGAAAACTTTCAGCTTGCATCTCACCCGATAGACCGCTACTACTCGCTGCAGTGGGCTGAAAACTACTACGACGAAGGGACGTTCGAACTGCATCTCGCCGCTGATCTGTTCCCCACGGTACTGCGGTCGGAGTATGTGTACAACAACGAAGCCGACGAGGCTATGTTAATTGACGATGTACAGGCATCCGACGACGGCAAGCAGACGTTAAAGCTCAGCGGCAAGTCGCTTGACACACTGCTGCGTCACCGTGTGATGGACGAAGTCGACAGCTTCACCGGCACAGTTGAGGACATCGCGCGGCAGGCGGTACAGAAGTACGCAATCGCGTCAGACCGCTCAGTTTCGCTTCTGCGGCTCGGAACGCGCAAGGGTTACACAGATACCGCCGTTGCGACAAACGAGCGCGGCGCGGAGCTGTACGAGTGGCTGAGAGAGCTGCTTAAGCCTTACGAGATGTCGTTTCGCATACATTACAACTTCGAGGACAACGCGCTTGATTTTGAAGTGTATCGCGGACTTGACCGTACGCAGGAGCAGACGGCGAACACATGGGCGATATTCAGCACATCGTTTGAAAATCTCTCGCAGTTCAGCTATGCGCGCAACCGAAGCGACTACCGCAATTACGCCATCGTCATGACCGACGACGGCACAAAGCGCGTCACAGTCGACAAAACGGGCGGCGCACCGCGGCGTGAGCTGTTCGTGAGCGCGGACGACGAGCTTGACACGGCGGCAATGACGCAGCTGGGCGAAAGCGCACTGGCAGAATACGCCATGATAGAGACGGTGTCGGGCGAGGTACAGGGCGGCGCGAACATGATCTACGGCGAAAACTACGCGCTCGGCGATCTCTGCAACATCGAAGACACCCACCTCGGCGTGTCGGCGGCGGCACGGCTCACGCAGATGACCACGGTCGTTGAGAAGGGCGTGACGCGGCGTGTGCCGTCGTTTGGGGAGCAGTATCTTGATCTTAGACATTATATCGCGAAAGCGGTAAAAAACAGGAGGTAATATGGCACAAAGAAGCGGCTTATTCGATTCGACGGAGATAGTGGAGACTATCGACGGTTACCCACGTGGCAATCGTGCGGAAACGGCGGACTTTTTCGCGAAATACTTTTCGAACTTCATTGATAATGGAGTTTTTACGGAAGCCAGTACCAGTTTCCAAGTATTAACAGCGGGGGGGATGAATGTAACGGTAAAAAAAGGCTCTTGCTTCATCAACGGATATATGGCTTTCGACGATGAGGATGAAGTGTTCACCCTAACAGCCGGACACACTCATTGGTTCGTTCAGCGAGCACATCTGATCACGGGCGGTGACATAACAAAAACGTGGATTGTTGATGCAGCCGAGGGCGAGCTCCCTTTGCGTGACGGCGTGTATTATGATCTGCTTATAGCAAAGGTGGTAATACCGGCAGGGACGAATTCGATCACCGATGAGATGATAACGGACTATCGGTATGATAAAACCGTGTGCGGCGCTGTTACTTCGCTGAAACCGGCGGTCGTGCCAACATTACCGGATGATGTTTTGAAATATGTTTCGAATTCGATGTTTCAGACGGTCGGCGGCACCTCTATTCCATACATTAGGATAGCGACAGGCACCTATACGGGAACGGGAACGTTGAGTGTAACGTTAGCATCAACTTTCAAACCTATGTTTATTGGTGTGTATATGGAGGATAAGGATAATGTCACAAATGATACAGATATCATTCTTTGCACAGGAAATAGGGGTGCTGTTATAAAAACAACCAGAGTCACCGCGAGTACAGCAATTTCAGTTTCTTATGCGAATAATAGTGTAACATTGACAAATACTGCGTCTTACGGGTCAAGTGTAACAACCGCAACGAAAGCGGGTGATATGTTAAATACGACTGGTAATATATGCCATTACGTCTTTATAGGTTAATTGAAAGGGGTATACAATGAACATAATCAGAATTAAAGCAAATGAGGACGGCACACGACCTCCTATTCAAACATGGAACAGTGCTACATTACCGAACGGCTACGCGGTCTGCCCTGACGAATTTGTTTCGATATTCTATTCAACCGATCCCGCAGGCTTTGTTAACATCACTGTAGAAAATAACACAGTCACATCAATGACCGTAAACACCGAAGCCTACAACGCATACCTCGCGTCGCTTCCCGAGCCGGAACCTGAACCCGACCGCGAACCGACCGCAGACGAAATACTCAACGCATTACTGGGGGTGACCGAATGAACAAATTACAGGCGGCAGAGCAGATGAGACGTGCGCTGCAGATGTTCGCGGCGACGCTGACCGATGAACAGGCAATGGAGGTAGCAACGGTGTACGACGAATGGCAGCCGGGCAGGCTGTACAAGCCCGGCAATCGTCTGACCTACGGCACGAACGGCGTGGGCGACCCTCAGCTGTACACAGTAAATGAGCCGGGGCACACCTCGCAATCCGACTGGCCGCCCGTCAAGACGCCGGCACTGTATACGCCGATCGGGCTTGACGACGACGGCTACCCGGTGTGGAGCCCTCCGACGGGCGCGCATGATGCGTATAACGTGGGCGATGTGGTCGACTACGGCGGCGTGCTGTATGAATCGGCGATTAAAGGCAACTTTACCGTGCCCGGCTCGGATGAGCGGTACTGGGAGGTTTATGAGGCGTGAGCGAGCTTGTTTTAGCCCTTATCTCCGGCGGTGTTGGAGCCGCCATCGCCGGGGGTATTATGGGGCTTATCACGTACAAAGTTAAGCGGCATGACGAAAAGAAAGACAAGCAGAGCGGCACATGTGCGCTGCATACCACGGCGATACGGTATTTGATGCTGTACATCATTCGCGAGGAGTGCGAGAAGCACATCCAGCGCAACGGCATCAGCTACGAAGACCGCCGCATGCTCCACAAGTGGCATGATGTGTATCACAAGGAGCTGGGCGGCAACGGTGACGCGGACTTGCTTATGGCGGCGGTGGATGATCTGCCGCTGAAGATATAGGAGGAAACAATGGCACTACGCGGAATAGATGTGTCCTACGCACAGGGCACGATAAACTGGTCGGCGGTATACGCTGACGGCGTACGGTTCGCGATGATCAAGGCGACGCAGGGGCGCGCGGTATCGTCGAACAGCTACTTATTCGCCGACCGACACTTCGCCGCCAACATCACGGGCGCGTCGGATGTCGGGCTGAAATGCGGAGTATACCATTATCTGACAGCGAAGTCTGTCAAGGAAGCACAGCGTGAAGCGGAGCACTTCTGCCGAACCATCGAGCCGTACAAGGCGCGTATTGACCTCTGGACGGCGGTTGATGTCGAGGAAAAGAAATACCTTCCCAAAAACAAAAAGCTGCTCACCGAGATCGTGAACGCCTTCTGCGCCTATGTAGCCGCCGAGGGGTACAAGCCGATGATCTACACCAACCGTGATTTTTTGACAAACTACCTCAATTACAACGGGCTGAACTGCCGTCGGATATGGCGCGCTCACTGGAAAAGCAACGGATACCTTACATACGGCGACGTGGACGCGGCTTCGCACCCGACTGACTACGCCGACGATATGCCGATATGGCAGTTCGGTCTGGGCAAGAGCGGCGCGGTATCGGGAATCAGAGCGGCGATAGATCTCAATTACGGCCTCTTCGACGACACCGTTCAGCAGTTCCCGACGGTCGTACTGCCCGACACCGACGAGTTTGCGGCAGGCGACAAGGTCAAGGTACGCACCGGCAGGAATTATCTGTACGGCAGTACGAAAAAATTCACGCTGTGGTTCAGAGAGTACGAGGTGCTGAGTGTTCGCGGCGACCGTGTTGTGATAGGCAAGAAAGGCGTTGTGACCGCCGCTGTGGACGCGGAAAACCTTGTGAGGGTAGATTGATATGCGGTTTCTGAAACGCCTGCTCGTGGCAATATATGCGTTTCTCGGCGGTTTCGCGGTGGTGTGCCTGCTTCTATGGTGCATCACCGGCGACGAGCCGACGACGCTTATCACGGGCGTGTTCGCCGCCGCAGGGGTGGAGAGCATCGTGGGAGGCTTGATTAAGTGGAAGGAAGCGCAGGAAGGGATTAAAACGTCCGATGTGTCCGCGGAAGTGGAGAACAACGGGCGAGCGGAATGAAAGGAAGGACAATATGCAGACATTTTTAAGAAAACTCAGCAGCCGTAAACTCTGGATCGCCGTAGTCGGTATCGTAGTCGGACTTGCCACCACGTTCGGCATACAGGAATCCGAGTACAACGAAATCGTAGGCGGCGTGACGATCGTAGCGTCAATTGTGAGCTACCTGACCGCCGAAGGCCGCGCAGACGCTGCCGGTGCGGTTCCGCTGATACTGCCGCCGGGTGATGGTTCAGACAACGACACCGAGGATAAAACGGAGGTCGGCGCGGAGGAACAGTGAGGGGTGGTGATGTCATGTGACAGACCACATTACACGTAAACACGCCTTCGCGGCAATTGCCGACCGTGATGAGTACCGCCGTCTGCTCGACCGCTGTGCGCTCACTGCCGACGATGCAAAGTTGATGGAGCTGTTATACGTCAAACGCATGGACTTAGCCTGTGCGGCCGACATGGTGGGTTACAGCTACACTACGGCGTATCGCAGGCACAAGAAGGCACTGGCGGCCATTACCGAACTGACGAAAAAGCGGTTAAAAGACATCTAAATAACGATTAAAGACCATCCCGATACTACGGTACAATATAGCCGTAAGGTAAGGGATGGTCTTTTCCATTCCTCCACAAAAATAAAAATCATGGAGGTAAAAAACATGGCTGATCTTGAAGCGAAAACCAATGCAGCGCTCACTACTGGTATTATCGGCACTGCCGGTACGGCTCTCGGCGCGCTCGGACTGCTCGGAGGCGGCAGCGGCGGCGGAGGTCTCGGCGGTCTCATCGGGGGTCTGACAGGCGGCGGTCAGAACAGCGGTGTTGGCATTAACGGCATGGCTGAGGCGGCAGCCCTTGCGGGTATGTTCGGCGCACTCGGCGCAGGCAGACACACCGACTGCGGCTGTTATCCCGCAGGTGCATACAATACCGCTCCTATCTGTGAAAACCAGATAGTCAACCGCTACGAACTGGGACTTGTGCGCGAGATCGACGCCCTTAAGGCGGGTATCGCACAGCGCGACGCGAACACCTACACCGATCAGAAGCTCCTTGAAGTGTACAAGTACTTCGACGGCAAGGTAAACGGCATCGAACGCGAGCTCGGCGCACAGCACGTATGGAACCAGAAGACCGAAGACAGCTTCGGCGCGGTTGCGGCTGACATCCGATGCCTCGGCAAGGAGTTTGACGCAAAACTCGCGGCAGAAAAGGCGGCTCGCTGCTGCGGCGACAACGCGATAGTAACCTACGTCAACGGCACATTCTATCCGCGTCTCACTGCGGACGTGACCGTCGGCACCGAGACTACGGCGGCACAGCTTTACAACCCGGTAACCAACTGTGGCTGCGGCTGCGGATGCAATTAACGGCTGACACACCATCGGGCGGTGGTACTCACTGCCGCCCGGCACATTTTTAATTAATACTCAAATCAGCGGAGGTAAACGGTATGGCAACATTAGCACAAGTGAAAATGGGCGCGGCGGCGTACATCGAGCAGGAGATCATAGCGAAAATTGACGGCTGGCAGAAATGGGTAGCTGGCGCAGCGGTGTCAATGGCACTGAATCGCGCAGACGGAATATTCGATATTCTGAAACAGAATCCGGCAATTAAACTGCTCGGAGTGATCGACGATAGTGGTAATATCGATATCGAGGCGTTGTACACCGAATTCAAGCGGCAGGCTCAGCGAGGACCGATATCATTTGATGTGCCGATGATCGGTAAGCTGACGCTGAATGAGAGTGATGTTGATAAAATATATGCGAATATTAAGGGGGTACAGGCATGACAAAAATCGAAGGTATAATCGAGATGATCGAGGACGGTATGCGCGACGCACGTAAAGAATGCATGTGGACGGAGGAGATGCAGAATGGCACCGATAAGGAAGGTGCTGAGATGTTCCGCAACGAAGCTACCAAACGCATTCAGGGTGTAAAGGAAATGCTTGATAAGCACGGGCAGATGCTCGAAGACCCGTCCGCCGCTCCGGCGATCGCCAAGGCGTGGAAGAAGCGGCTTGATGCGGAGATCAACGAGAAGATGGGAATGCTGCAGAAGTATAAGTGAGAGTGCCGGACATACTTTGTCCGGTGCTTTTCTATTGCGACAAATTTACGGTATAAATGTAATCTCTTGTGGATAAACTTGTGGAAATATATGTTGATAAAAATGTGGAAAAAAGCCACATAGATAAAAAGTAATAGTTGCCGGATATTTTGTATTAGTTACATGGATAAAAAGTATTAGTATCATGGATATTTTGTATTAGTATCAGGATAATTTGTATCAGAAAACCGATTTCCTTCCTATTATATTAATATATAAATATAAATACTTAAATTTTTTTATAAAGAATATCATCAGGAAAAAAAGTAATAGTT
>JAZNRA010000094.1:0-5918 GCA_045590415.1 Acutalibacteraceae bacterium
TATATAGGGCTGTCACACTATCCGCCGGGAACGTATACCTTTTTGGCGGAACGCATTAAACATACGGGTTCGGGCGCTGTCAGTGATCCGTATCTGGAAATCGTGTTGGCGGACGGCACTTTAGGGCGGTTGGACGTCAACAATCCGACAGACGTGACACAGTCGTTTACCGTAAACGCTGTCAAATTCACGCCCTTGGTCAGTAAAGTTGCGGGAGACACGTATACAACGACGTTACAAGTTGTTTGCGGCGGTGTCAGCGACTACGAGCCGTTTGTTGAGCCGAGCACCTACCAAGCAACCGCAAACGGCGCGGTACAAGGGATAAAAGGTATTCTGCCGAACACCACCTTGGTAACCGACACGGACGGCGTGACGATACAGTGCGAATTTTTAAGAAATATCGACACCTATATCGACGGCTTGATCGGAGGTGAATAAAATGGCAAGCAGAGTTTTAAAAACAGGAGAAAACCAAATCACTCAAAAGTATAGCGCGGGACACAAAGCGGTTGACTTGGTGAAGTACCGCTCACAGCTTGACACGATCACCGCCCACTCGGACGGCAAGGTGGTCTTTTGTCAAACGGGCAAGAAAAACAACAAATTAGCGGTCGGCAACGAGAGTTACGGAAATTGCGTGAAGATCGACCATGGGAATGGATATTCCACCTTGTACGCACACCTTTCTCTGGTGTACGTCAAACTCGGGCAGACCGTGAAAGCGGGGCAGGAGATCGGCACGATGGGCAACACGGGTCGCAGCTTCGGTGCGCATCTGCACTTCGAAGTGCGGCAAGACAACAAGCGTATCGATCCGACGCCGTACCTCGAAGCCGATCTGCCGACGGTGGACACTCCCCGTGTCACTTACCGCGCCTACGCCGGTAAATGGTGGTCAGAGATCGTGGATTACAACGACGTGAACACCAAAGGATATGCCGGTGTGCTGGGCAAGGCGATGACCGCGTTCATGGCAAAACCGTCGGTCGGTACGTTGCAATACCGCGTGCATCTGCGCGACGGCAAGCGGTGGTTGAATTGGATCGAGGGATACGACGTCAATGACAGCCGAAAGGGATATGCCGGCAACATTGGGCAGGCGATCGACGCGGTGCAGATGCAGCTTGTCGGTGCAGACGGGTACGAGATCCGTTACCGCGTCTCCTCAAAAAAGGGCTGGCACGGCTGGTGCGAGGGCGGCGAGAACTACGCAGGTGTGTTCGGCGAGACGGTTGACCGCATCCAGGCGGCGATCGTGCGAAAGGAGCAGTGACGGTGGACGAGTTGACAAAGGTGAGCGAAAGCGTCAAATCGGCACACCACCGCCTCGACACGCTCGAACAGGAGGTGCGGGACATTCATGCGCTCGCGGCGGCGCTCAGCGAGACCAACAGCGACGTAAAGCACCTGCGCGAGGACGTGAAAGAGATCAAAACGGACGTAAAGGCGGCGGCGTCCCGCCCGATAAAACAATGGGATAAGCTGATCGCCGCGCTCGTCGCGGCGGCGGTCAGCGTGTGTCTTTCAATGTTAGTGAAATGAGGGAAAACGATGAAACGTTTGAAATCCTGGGCGTTGTGGGTGTCGCTGGCGGCACTCGTTACCTTCTGTGTCAAGGAGTTTTGGGGGCTTGACATCAGCGCGACGGTGGACGGCTTTCTCAACGTGCTGCTGCCGGTGCTGTGCGGCTTCGGTATCGTGAATAATCCCACCGATCCGACACATATGTAAGTCTTGTCAAGCATCTTGAATCGTGATACAATGAGGAAAAACAGATGACGGATTTATTGCTTGCAATTTCTGAGGCAGGGGTGCAAGGATATCACTGGGTGCCGCAACTTGGTGTTAGCACACGCTTCCGACATTGGTTGAGTCAACAAGATATGAAGCGGTGTCCAACGTGCAAAGATCAGCACGGCAAAATATGGCGTATGGATGAAACGCCGGAACCAACACCGCCGATCCATCCAAACGATCGATGTCGCATCGTGCCAATGGAGACCATCAAGGCAGGGACAGCTACCTTAAACGGGATGTTCGGGGCGGATTTTGCACTTCATATCAAGGGGACTTTGCCGGATGATTATGTTACCATGCAGGAAGCAAAACAAGTCGGCTGGAAACGCGGAGAAGACCCTCGTGATTTTATTAATGACAAACTGATAACAGGCGGCGAGTATCACAACGACGATGGTCATCTGCCTCAAAAAGCGGACCGTCTTTGGCAAGAGGCAGACCTTAGTTACCTGTCCGGAAAACGAGGGGGACAACGCGTGGTGTGGTCAAACGATGGATTGGTTTTCGTTACATACAATCACTATAAAACATTCTACGAAATCGTATAGGAGGGGCGCTTGTGAAAGTAGTGAAACTGGATCTGACGGATTGTCGGTATGCGGATGAATTCCACGAGCGCATTCGGGTGGCTTTCGATTTCCCCGAATGGTACGGAAAAAACTGGAGCGCTTTTTGGGACATGATGATAAGTGAATGCACTGCTGACAAAGTGGAGATCTATGGCGAGAACACCGTTTCCGATCAGTTTGCGCATTACCTTGAGAAACTTCACGAGATACTGGAACGGACGATTGTTTTTAATCAAGAGTATGGGTATCCCCCGTTTTCATATGAGATCGTGAATTGAGATACCGCACAGAGGGAAATAGTATGCAAGAAATGGATCGCGTAGAGGTTTTGGTGGAAAAGCCGGAATACGCGCGGTACGGTGTTCACAAAGGAATGCAGGGATGGATCTGCATGGAGGGGCAGCCGCTCCCCGGTTATTGGCTTGTGAATTTTCCGCAATGCGGCGAGCACGAGGATATTGCAACGGAGGGGATTTTTGAAGAAGATCTGAAACTCATCACGGTTATGCATGCCGCGGTCAACGAGCGCATCCGCGAGGAGTGGGAAGCGAAAGATAAGAGCAAACAGTAGGGGCGAGCACTGCTCGCATGCAAAAAGGAGGCGATTCGCCTCCTTTTTGCTATTATTATATATATTATATATTACTTGACAGGTGTTTAGGCAGGTGGTACAATATTGTAGTGTATACTTAACGTTATTGCGCCCCGGAACTCGGAACGAACATAAAAGGGATGATTTTTGATGGCAAACGACGTCTGTAATAAACGCAACATTCCGTTTTCTCCGCCCGACATTTCGGAACGGGAGATAGCCGAGGTGGTGGATACCCTGCGTTCCGGCTGGATCACCACCGGTCCTAAAGTGAAAAAATTGGAAACGCTGCTTAGCTGTTATGTCGGTACGGCGAAATGCGTTTGCTTAAATTCCCAGACCGCCTGCGCCGAAATGACGCTGCGCGTGCTGGGGATCGGCGCAGGGGATGAGGTCATCACCTGCGCCTATACCTACACGGCGTCCGCTTCGGTCATTGACCACGTGGGCGCTTGTGTCGTCTTAGTGGATTGCCAAAAAGAGTCGCTTGAGATGGATTACGACGCGCTGGAAGCGGCGATCACCGAACGCACCAAGGCGATCATTCCGGTGGATATTGCGGGTATTCCGTGTGACTACGACCGCATTTTCGAAATCGTGGAACGCAAGCGCGCGCTGTTCCAACCGACGAGCAACATGCAAAAAGCCATGGGCAGGATCGCCGTGGTGTGCGACGCGGCACACGCGCTCGGTGCTGAGCGGGATGGCAAAAAGGTCGGTGCGATCGCGGATTTCACGAATTTCAGTTTCCACGCGGTCAAAAACTTCACCACCGCCGAGGGCGGTGCGTGCACCTGGCGATCCATCGACGGTGTGGATGACAGCGACATTTACAAGCAGTATCAACTGTTAAGCTTGCACGGCCAGAGCAAGGATGCATTGGCAAAAACGCAGCTCGGCGCGTGGGAATACGACATCGTCGGCCCGTGGTTCAAATGCAACATGACGGACATTATGGGTGCGATCGGCCTTGCCCAGTTTGAACGGTATCCGGGCATGCTCGCCCGCCGCCGTGAGATCATCGGGCGGTACGACGCGGCGCTTAACCCCCTTGGTGTGCAGACCCTCCCGCATTACACGGACGAATACCTGTCGTCGGGGCATTTGTACTTAACGCGTATCCCCGGTATCACGCCCGAACAGCGGCAGGAGATCATCGTGAAGATGGCACAGCGCGGCATCGCGTGCAACGTGCATTATAAACCGCTGCCGATGCACACCGCGTACAAGAATCTCGGTTTTGATATTGCGGATTATCCGAACGCGTACGCGATGTTCGCAAACGAGATCACGTTGCCTCTTCATACCCGCCTTTCGGACGAGGACGTTACGTATATTTTAGACAACTATTGCGAGATCGTAAAATCATACATAAAGTGAGTGGATTTTCGTGTATAAGCACTTTTTTAAGCGTGCGATCGATATTTTTATCAGCTTGATTGCCCTACCCTTTGTGTTACTGGTGGTGGCAGTATGCGCCCCACTGATCTATTTTACCGACAAAGGACCGGTGTTCTACAACGCCACCCGCCGCGGCGTGAACGGCAAGACGTTTACTATGTATAAACTGCGCTCGATGTACGTCAACTCGCCGGTGCTCAAAAACAGCGACGGCTCCACGCTGACAAGCGACAACGATCCTCGCGTTACCAAGATTGGACGCATTCTGCGCAAATTATCGCTGGATGAATTTCCGCAGTTTCTGAACGTCCTCAAAGGGGATATGAGCTTAATCGGCCCGCGTCCCACGTTGGCGGTCACACCGTACGAGGAGTTGCCCGAATCGAGCAAGAAGCGTCTGACGGTGCGTCCGGGTGTTACGGGATATGCGCAAGCGTATTTCCGTAATTCCATCACGCAGGAAGAAAAGTTTCGCTACGACTGTGAGTACGTCGATAAGGTATCGTTTATCTTTGACGTGAAGATCTTGTTTATGACCGCGTACAGTGTGGTGGCAAGTAAGAACATCAATGCGAACGAGCAGCCCGCCGCGGTGCCTGCCGCTGAGGAAGCGAAGGTTGCTGAATGAAAAAGTTACTGATTATCGGCGCCTCGATTCTGCAGGTGCCTGCCATCAAGAAAGCAAAAGAGCTGGGGTATTACGTCGGTGTGATCGACTATAACCCAAGCGCCGTGGGCATTCCGCTTGCCGATGAGTTTTTTGAGGTGAGCACCATCGATATTGATGGGGTTGCCGAAACGGCAAAGCGATTCAAACCCGACGGCATCATGACGCTCGCCACCGATATGCCGATGCGCTCCATTGCCAAGGCCGCCGAAGTATGCGGACTCCCCGGTATTACCATGGACTGTGCGATCAAAGCCACTGATAAAGGTGAAATGATCAAAGCGTTTGAGGCGGCGGAGGTAGAGCATCCCTGGTACCGTATCGCGCACACGGAAGAAGAATTTGCCAAAGCGACCGAAACGGTGTCGTTCCCGTGTATCATGAAACCGCTGGATAACGCGGGGTCTCGCGGTGTGGTGCTGTGCCACGATAAGGACGAACTTTCTGCGCAGTACGACTATTCCCGACACGAATCGCGCGGCGCGGGGGTTATCATCGAGGAATACATGACAGGTCCCGAGGTCAGCGTGGAGATCATCGTGCACGGCGGTGTGCCGCATATCCTGCAGGTGACCGATAAACTGACCACCGGCGCGCCGCATTTTGTGGAAATGGGGCACAGCCAACCGAGCCGTCTTTCGGCAGAGGATTTGGAAAAGATTCGCGATCTGGCGGGTCGTGCGGCATTGGCGGTGGGGATCGAGAACGGCCCCGCCCACGCGGAGATCAAGTCGGAGGGCCAAGCGGTCTTAGGAAGACAACTCTGCCTTCCATCTCGTTGGCTCACAGGACGACATGGCTACGATCCGCCTCCTTTCGGCAGAGGATTTGGAAAAGATTCGCGATCTGGCGGGTCGTGCGGCATTGGCGGTGGGGATCGAGAACGGCC
>JAZNRA010000095.1:0-1982 GCA_045590415.1 Acutalibacteraceae bacterium
CACAATGCGTGCACGGCGGCTTTTTCTTAACTCAGCGTTTGTTTTGGAAAATCCTCTTGGTAAACACAAACAAAAGATGAAGAACGATACCGACAACAATAGCGACCACCAGGTCAAAAATAACCGTCAAAGCAAAGGTCACAACCAAAACGATGATATCCGTCCACGACTTTTGTTTGAAGATATGAACAAATTTACGCCACTCGCTCATATTGTATGCGACCATAAAGAGAATCGCGGCAATGGTAGGCATCGGAATCAGCGCCGCATACGGCATCAAAAATAGCAACACAAGCAACAATACAACTGCGTGTACCATGCCGGCAATCGGGGTTCTGCCGCCGTTCTTGGCATTGGCAGAGGTTCTCGCAATTGCACCGGTAGCCGGGATACCGCCAAAAAACACAGAAGCGATATTACCAAAGCCCTGTGCCACCAGTTCCGCATTGGGGTTATGTTTAGAATTCACCATGGTATCCGCCACCACACAAGACAGCAGCGACTCGACGGCTGCAAGTAATGCAATGGTGATAGCATCCGGAAGAACGGTGAGCATTTTATCAACGCTCAAATCCATGCCCGAAAAAGACACTTTCGGCAAACCGGTAGGAATGGTATACAGATCGCCGATCGTATATACCTGCTCACCAAGCGCAGGGATCAACGCAACCAATAACGCGCTGACCAGCACAGCGATCAACGACGGCGGAACGCGTTTTTCAAATTTGGGATATACGATCAAAATAGCCAAGCTGATCGCACCGACGATCAGTGCCCACGGACTAAAGGTAGCGGCCGCCTCCCAATTCGCCTCTACTTTTTCCAACGTTTCGATCGGCCGAATACCGTCCGCATAAACAAGCCCGAAAAAGTCCTTGATCTGACCGAGCAAAATCGTCACGGCGATACCGCCGGTGAAACCGACGGTAATCGTATGCGGCATATATTTGATAAACGTACCAAGTTTGCATACACCCATGACGAGCAGCAGTACACCCGCCATCACCGTAGCAAGGAACAGCCCATCCATTCCCTGTGTTGCAACCACGCCCGCCACGATGGTGGCAAACGCCGCCGTCGGACCGGCAATCTGAACACGGCTGCCGCCGAGCAAAGACACGACAAAGCCGGCAGCGATCGCCGTATAGACACCACATGCGGGCTCAACTCCCGATGCAAGTGCTAACGCGATGGAAAGCGGCAAGGCAATGATCGCAACAATAACACCTGCCACGATATCGTTTATGAGCTGTTGTTTGTTATACCCTTTTAACGCGGAGATCAATTTGGGTTGTAAATACCAGTCTTTCATTTTTCCACACCCTAACCGCCAATCATTATAACATTCCCTTGACGTTTGTCAACCCAAAAGCGGGCTTTACAATCAGTTTTGGCATTTTATATCCTCAGCGGTGATAAGCGGATACGAAATCAACCGACTCCCCTCCAATTCTTCGCGATGCATGCTTACTGCCGTAATACGACGATTGCCGTAGGTGGTGTAATAATACACCCCTTTATCCGCATTACAACAAGACGTATACCGTGTGATTTCATACTCACCGTTTTCGAGTTTACAACACCCTCGCGTTTGTTCTACCGTCCCCAATATATGAAAAAACTGTCCGACGCTTTCCGCCTCACCGTTTCCCGCTACCGCATGTTGCTTTGTAAATACGGCGCGCACAAATCGCGACGGTGAGGATAAGTCACCCGGTAACCCGATTGCTCCTCTGCCACGGCTGTACGCACGGGAGTCGCCGATATAATCGGGCTCTTCAGCGGTAAGGTGTGTATATAATTGCAGCCCCCGCACTTGTTCATCAAACGGCGGATTGTTCGTTAGGACGCCTACGGGGTTTTCATATATCCGAAGTGCCGATTCAACGGATTCCAATGTGATCGCCTCACGCTTGTCTGCAATTAACCAATGAAGCTCTGCCGTGGGATACCGTTCGCTGAACGGTGTACCGACCACGTTT
>JAZNRA010000096.1:0-6850 GCA_045590415.1 Acutalibacteraceae bacterium
TGGACTGTATCCCGAAAAACGGACATTGAATAAAAGAACCCCCTGTTGTAGAATTAGAAACTACGACAGGGGGTTGTGTTATGTCAAGAAGTTATACAAAGGTAGAATGTTTAGCAGAAGAAGTGTTTCGAAGAAAAGCAGCTGGAGAAACCAATCGAGAAATCGGAGAATGTTTTGGCTTGACTAAAGAGCAAGTGAAGCAATTAGCTACCCGCCAAAGAAGAAAACAGCGATTGATAGAACGCGGATATATTTCGCGCCCCAAAGGACGACCACGAAAAGACGCGGCAGATGAAAACATCCGTCAACAAAATGAGTTGGTACAACTGCGTATGCAGGTAGAGTTGCTGCGAAATTTTCTGTCAGAAGTTGGAAGGAGGTGAAACTGAAATATCGAGTCATTGAGCGTTTCCGCGGCAAATACAGCATTAAAGCTATGTGCGATCTGTTTGAAGTGTCTCGTAGCGGATATTATGCATGGAGAACTCGGCAAGAGACACCAAGTAAGGATCAATGGCTGATAGATCTAATCGCAGAAGGACAACATATTAGCAAACAAACTTACGGATACAGACGGATGCAACGTTGGCTGTATACAGCCAAGAACAAAAAGGTCAATCTAAAAGCAATTTTACGCATAATGCGCAAGTGTGACCTGCTTTCGCAGGTGCGCCGTCGCCGTCCATATATGCGATATCAACGTGCTCTCCACAAATATCCTAATTTGCTCAATCGACAGTTTGAACAGGCAAGCCCTAATCAATTTTGGGTAACAGATATTACATATATTCCAACAGCTCATGGTATGGTGTATATGTGCGCCGTGGTGGATTTGTGTGGCAAAATGGTGTTGGCTTACCGCATTGGCAACGATATGACCTCTTCTTTGGTTACAGATACCATTCGAGAAGCTAGACAAAAAGAAATGGTCACTGATGGACTAGCCCTCCACAGTGACCAAGGGTCACAATACACTTCCCAAGCATATTTTGACCTGATGCAAGAATACCATATTCAACCGTCAATGTCCAGTCCCGGTTGTCCGTACGACAATTCTGTGATGGAAAATTTCTTTGGAACGTTGAAATCTGAATGTTTATACCGCACTAAATTCTCCAACCGTACAGAAGTAGAACAAGCAGTTGCAGAGTACGTTCAGTTCTACAATTTTGAACGCATTAATATGAAAGACGGCCTTACCCCATATGAAATACGGAGCAAAGCCGCCTAATTCAGCGTTATTCTACGACAGGGTGTTTATTTCCGTGTCTATTTTTCTGGTAGCAGTCCATCAGCTTTGAGGGGTTGTTTTGTGCTTCAATTCACTGACCAGTGTAAATGCCAGGATCATCGCGCCGCCGATTGCTTGCCATATCGTCGGCCACTCCTGCAACACCAGCGCCGATAAAATCACCGCCATCAACGGATCAATATAACTGAGTATTGCGATTTTTTGTCCCGACAGCGATCGCATGGCGGAGAAATACAAGCAGTAAGTCACACCGGTATGTACCGCCCCCACCATTAACAGCGCGATCCAACCGCCGCCGTTCAGCGTGCCCAGCGTGATACCGCCGGTGCACAGCACGTACGGGATCAACACCACGGCTGCAGCAATAAACTGCCAGAAAGTGCGGCGAATGCCGGTCACTTCGCGAATACTCTTATTAAGCAGAATCACCGTCGCATACAGCACCGCCGCGCCGAGTCCGAACGCGATACCGATCAAATGACGGTTGTTACCGCCCTCCTCCGGTGTACCCAACACCACCAAGATCAACCCGACCGTCGCCATCACAAAGCAGATTGCCTGCTTTGCCGTCATTCGCTCGCGGAATAAGATCGGGCTGAGCGCCGTGACCAGTATCGGCGCAAAATAATAGCTGAGCGTCGCCACCGACACGGTCGTGTACCGATACGCCTCAAACAGTAAAATCCAGTTAAAGCCCATTGCCGCACCGGATAACAGCAACAACGGTAACGCACGGCGCACTGCGGAAAGACCAAACCCCTCACGGCTGATCAGTAAATACGCCGTCAACAGCACGATCGCGATCAGCGCGCGATACAAGGCGACCTCCGCCGACGGCAACGGGATGTACCGCACAAACAAACCGATTGTACCAAATACCGCCATGGATATCATCAGCATCCAGGTCGATTTCGTTTCCTGTCCTCGCATGCGGCATCCCCCTTTTCGTAAAAGAATACCACCATTGTAAAAAATACAACACCGTTTGTCAATAGAAAACGCGACAAGGATAACTTTATACTTACTGAAACAAAAACAAATCATTTCATATATAAAGCGGCACAAGACAGTGCTCAAAAATGCATTACTGCACTTGAAACTATTCATGACATCAACCTGTTCATGCACCGCAATCTGTTTCCTCAGCCGATGAAATTGTTAGATTCAAAAATCTTCTTGACCGAGGAACTATTACACCAAAAAAGTTTAAGTAACATTCCGTTTCACAACATTCTTTTTGTGCTATTTCAAGTTTAGATTTTTGTTGCTTGCGCGCTTTGCCTTTTTGTCTTTTAAATACCACGGCAGATACGCCACCCCAAAAAGGAGGGTAATGACCGTCACCATCACCAGTAAACGGAGCGCAAAATTCGGCGGTAAAATATCCAGCACCGAGGGCGTATCCTCCGGTCGCGCCATAAACAAATAGTTGGCACCCGGTCCGATCATGCGGTTGGCAGCGTAGGCGATCACCGCTAACACGATCAGCGCCACATACGATTTCGCCGCTGATTTGATCGTCGGACGCATCTGGTGAACAAATATCATATAGAAAATGCCGATATACCCGATCGTATGCTCGATCCAGAACTGATAATATCGGAACCGCGTAATACCGGTGTAGGTAATGACCGTAGGAGTTATCAGCGCAAAGATGCTGCCGGAAAGTAACCAAAAATACGAAATGTCAAACAGCGTCTGCGATTTCCCAACCATCATATAACTGCAAAAAACGACCGCCCAACCGCACACCGTGATCGGCAAATGATCCACCGGATTCGGCTCTAACGACGGAACGCCCACGAGTCTCCAGTAATAGGACATTTCGGAGAAAATCATCACAAAGGCCAACACGTGCCGAAGGGTAACCTCATACTTGCTTTCCCGCAACTTGCCGCGAAAATGATAGGTAAGTAAGATCAAGATAGCCGCCAAAACAATCGGCGCAAAATGCGGTAACGTGAAATTCACAAATTCGGGCTCCGCACCAACCCCGAAAAAGTATTCAAAAAACGCTTTCATATATCTCCCCTCCTTGTTTCTTCCTCAATAAATACGTCCCGTCCGTTGCCTGCCACCCCATGACAGGCAACGCTTTCCGCAACGACATATTCTTTGCGTATTATAAGGTTTTCGCGTCGCATTGTCAATGTTCGCGCAGTTGATAACGATCGCACATAAACTAAGCGGCAGGATGCTCCCATCCTGCCGCTTTTTAATGCCAACAGTCCGTTTCATGAGGCAACTGAATGTCGCTCTTACAAAACGTGATCTTGCCACCTATCTTCAATTTCTTTTCATAATCCTTCAACGTGCGCACGGCATACTTGCCGAGATACAAGATCACGGGCATATTGATGATCGTCATGCCGCCCATCATAACATCCGCAACCCCCCACAGCAGATCAGCACTCAGCCCCGCACCGATAAAAATAACCAGCGACGCGATAACGTAATACGCGTTCCTGACCGCTCGCGTCGGCTCTTTCCCCAACAAATAGTTGATCGTCTTATCCACGTAATACAGATTACCAAGCAAGGTGGTAAAGGCAAACAGCACCATCGCCGTCGTAATAAAAATCGGACCCGCCTGTCCCAGCGTAGCACCCAATGCCTCTTGAACGTAAGCCGCCGCTTGGTCGCTTGTCGTCGGCGGGGTCACACCCGAAGACATACACATAAACGCCGTCGCCGTACACACAAGCAACGTATCGATAAACACCGACAACATCTGCACCAATCCCTGCTTGGCGGGGTGTGACACCTCGGCGGAAGCTGACGCGTTCGGCGCCGAGCCGACACCCGCCTCGTTGGAAAAGAGCCCACGCTTAATACCGTACATAACACACGAGCCGCTAAATCCACCGAAAATGGCTTTCAGGTCAAACGCACCGCCGAAGATCTGTCCCAAAACTTCGGGCAATGCTTTGATGTTGATAAGAACTATCACGATCGCGACCAGGATATACACGGCACCCATGATCGGCACGAAGAAACTGGTCACCGATACGATACGCTTACCGCCGCCGATCAAACAATACCCCACGAGTATCGCGATCACAAGACCGATGACCCACGGCGTGTAACTCTCATTATAAAACGCGTACGATGAGAAGGTTGCCTGCAGGTTGTACGATGCGAGCATGTTAAACCCAAACCCATAGGTCAAGATCAAAAACACCGAAAACAATACCGCCAACCATTTGCGCTTGGTTGCCGCTTCAATGTAATACGCGGGACCGCCGTAGCACCCGTCCTTGCCCCGCTTTTTGTAAAGCTGTGCCAATGTGCTTTCCACGAAGGCAGACGCCGCACCGATCACGGCGATCACCCACATCCAAAACACACTGCCAAACCCGCCGACGCAAAGAGCCGTTGCCACACCGATAATATTCCCCGTTCCCACACGTGACGCTGTGGATACCATCAACGCCTGAAACGAGGATACCCCTTTCCCGTCCGTCTTTTCGGTAACCGCTTTGAACTGTTGCCCCAACAAGCGAAATTGTGCGAATCGCGTACGAACGGTAAAATACAAACCGCCCAACACGAGCAAAATAATAAGTACGTAACTGTAAAGCACGTCGTTTGTCAGACTAATCAATTTCTCAATCATCGTTTTCTGTCCTTTCGGCACTCTTGACCGCAAATCCGATATATACCGCGTATGCAGCCGCGATAATGGCAATCAAAGCAGCAGAAACAACGGTTTGAATCGTTGTGACCGCCTCATTCGAAAAAACGCTTGCCGCATTAAACAAACTATGCACGGCGATACAAACAAGCATGCTCTTGGTTTTGTAATACAGCATGACGAACGTAAAGCCGATCGCCACAGCGTATAGTATCTGCAAAATATTCGGTAAAAATTGAGCACCCGAGCCATTAAAGAGATTAATAATATGCCCCATGCCAAAGGTCAAACTGGAAACGATAACAGCCGATTTCACTCCGTTTTTTAGGAGCGCCTTAAATAAAAATCCGCGAAATATCATTTCCTCAAGGAAGCCGACGCAAAGCATCGACGCAATATACAGTACCGTTTCAAGCAGTGAGGCATTCCTTGCAATTCCAAACCAAAAATTGGCTGTCAACAGCACAATAAGCGGACTGTAATACAGCAGTTTAGAAGCCGGAATTTGCGGTTTGCAAAGTCCGTATATTTCGGATAATCCGTTTTTCTTTACAAAACGGTACAGTGTTACGCAAAGAATACTCAATATCGGCAACGTCACACTTTTCAAAATGCCCAGCTCACTTGATAACGCATCCCCTATTGACGCAAGCACACAATAGGCAATAATCCAAGTAAGAGCAAACCAAAGTTTGCTTTTTTCATACAACTTCTTAATCATCAGCACCCTCCGCAACCGTTTTTATTTCACTTCCACCTGGCACATCTGCATCGTTTTTAACGCGGCTTCATGGCTCTCAGGGGTTACGCCCGCACAACAATCCGCATCCACCGTTACCTCGGCATCCGGAAATGTGGCTTTGATAATAAGCGCATTTGAAACCACACAGATATCGGTACAAAGACCAACAATCTCAACGCTTTCGAGTTTTTCCTCCCGCCAATGCGGCCAACCGAAGTTTGGTTTATCAATGATTTTACATCCCTCGATGTAAAGACCGTCTGCAATTCCCCACCCTTTGGTACCCTTGATGCAATGCTCGACAGGAAGATGTTTCCCCTCGGTCGTGTCGAGGTAATCTTCAAAATGAGTATCTCTGGTAAAAATAATCTCGTCGCCGTTTTGGGCGTATTCCTGAATTTTCGCCTTGACCTTCGGAACGATCGCCGCCGCCGCTTTTGTGCCAAGCGCCATATCAATAAAATCGTTCTGCATATCGACGACAATCAACGTTCGTTTCATCTTTTAACCTCCACACTTCTTGTTTGCTGAATTGATTATACCATAAGATGTCCAATCCCACAACACTATAACCACAACGAATGCATTCGAATCCGCCCGCTTTCAGCCCGTCGCGCCCCCTCGCCTCCCTCTGACGAGGGGGTGTCGGGCCGCCACCGCGGCGAAACGAAGGGAGAATAACAAACTACCCCTCCGTCATTTGCTTCGCAAATGCTGCCTTCCCTGACAAGGGGAGGCCTTCTCAGCTAAAACTTTTTATCTCCCCCCCCGGTAGAACCGGAGGTTTATTCCCGCGCCTAAAGGCACCAAAAGGAAAAGATGCTCTGCCGTAAAAAGCAGAGCATCTCAAAAATAAATTGTCGTCACTATCGAAAACAGGAACAGAGAAAGCCCATAAATAAAGGGTTTTTAAGGATATATTATTATTCCCACTCAATCGTGCCGATCGGCTTCGGCGTCAGGTCATACAACACGCGGTTGATACCCTCGACCTCGTGCGTGATCCGATCGGTAATGTGGTGGAGAAGTGCATATGGGATCTCCTCAATGGTCGCGCTCATCGCATCGGTGGTGTTTACCGCACGAATGATGGCGGGCCACCCCTCATAGCGCTTGCCGTCACGTACACCAACGCTCTTCACGTCCGGCACGGCAATGAAATATTGCCAGACCTTACCGGCAAGACCGTTCTTATCAAACTCCTCGAAGTCGGAGGCCAAGC
>JAZNRA010000097.1:0-3188 GCA_045590415.1 Acutalibacteraceae bacterium
CTTGGCCTCCGACTTAGGTGTACGTAGATAACCGCGGCAAAGCGCTGTTGCTTGCCGTCATCGGCACCCGCCCTCTCACGGAGGGGGTATCGATTGCCGCAGCACACGTGGATTCACCGCGGCTGGACTTAAAGCCCAACCCGCTGTACGAGGATCACGCACTCGCGTATCTGGATACCCACTATTACGGCGGCATCAAAAAGTATCAGTGGATGACCATTCCGCTGGCGTTGCACGGCGTCGTGGTGCGTAAAGACGGTTCGCGCGTGACGGTATGCATCGGCGAATCGGCAGACGATCCGGTGCTCTGCATCACCGATCTGTTGCCGCATCTCGGTGCCAATCAGATGAAAAAGACCGCCGCGGAATTTATCGGCGGCGAGGAAATGAACATTCTCATTGGCTCCCGCCCGCTTCCCGATGAAGAGGGCGCAGATGCGGTGAAGCTCAACATTTTGAAACTGCTTAACGAGAAATACGGTATTACCGAAACGGATTTCCTGTCGGCGGAACTGGAAGCGGTTCCCGCGTATCAAGCGCGTGACGTGGGCCTTGATCGCAGTATGATCGGCGCCTACGGTCACGATGACCGCGTGTGCGCCTATACCGCCCTCACCGCGACCTTTTCCCTGGAAAATCCCGCCTATACCGCCGTCACGATTTTGGCGGATAAAGAGGAGACCGGCTCGGAGGGCAACACCGGTATGCAATCCGCTTATCTGCGGTATTTTATCGAGGACATTGCCGAGGCACTCGGTACCAACGCGCGCCACGTGTTCCGCAGTTCACTGTGCTTATCTGCTGACGTCAACGTGGCGTACGATCCCCTGTATCCCGACACGGTGGAGGCACGCAACTGCGCGGCGCTCAATCAGGGCGTGGTACTGACGAAGTACACCGGTGCCAGAGGCAAGGGCGATACAAACGATGCCTCTGCCGAACTGATGGGCTTCTTCCGCCGTATCATGGACAACGCAAACGTGGTGTGGCAGATCGGTGAACTCGGCAAGGTGGATCTCGGCGGCGGCGGAACGGTCGCCAAATATATCGCCGATTTGGACGTCAACACCGTTGATCTCGGCGTTCCGGTGCTGTCGATGCACGCGCCGTTCGAGGTGGTATCCAAACAAGACGTGTATATGACCTACAAAGCGTTCTACGCGTTACTTTCGCGTGACGAAAAGCTCTGAACCCAAACAAGCGTGACCTCATAGGATGACCTATGAGGTCATTTTTTTGTTTGGGGGTGGTAAGATGAGACGACGTATCCGCCGAAACGCTGTACAGGGGCTTGCGTTGATTGCGGCGGCGGTGCTGACGGTCGGCGCGGTCGTTGCCGTGGATAACCGCTTACGGCCGCTTGTGCAACAGTACGGCTACATGGCGGCGCGCCGTGCTGCCATGCTGGCGGTGCATGAAGGGGTGGAAACCGTCCTTGCCGATGAAGTGCTCGGTTATACGGATCTTGTCGCCATTGAACGTGACAGCGAGGGTCACGTATTGTCTGCCGAAGCCAACGTGCACGCGATCAACCGATTAAAAGCAGCCGCCAGCAACACGGTCATGGCGGAATTGTCCTCCCGCGAGGTGCAGACGGCGAAGATCCCCTTAGGCAGCTTACTCGGCGGCAGCTTCTTTACCGGCCGCGGTCCGTTTTTGTCGGTGAAGATCCACAGCAGTGGGGTGGTGATCTCCCATTTAAGCAGTGAATTCGAGGATGCGGGGATCAATCAGACGAATCACCGTATTTCACTCGACATGACGGTGATGATGACTGCCGCCCTGCCGCTGGAGCGGGTGAGCATTGAACTCAAAACGTCGTTTTTGGTGTGTGAAACCGTTCTGGTCGGCGATGTGCCGCAGACCGTCCATCAACTTGATTTCGGGGATACCATGAGCAATATTTTTGGCTCAAGTGATTGAAAAAAATAATGAAATTTGATATACTATACGATAAAGGATGTGGCGGTATGGAGTTTGAAAGCGCACGCGCGCGAATTGAAGAACTGCGCAAGACTATCGACTATCACAGCCGGCTGTATTACGACAACGATGCGCCGGAAATCGAAGACGACGAGTTTGATAAACTGACGCAGGAATTGCGTCGGTTAGAGGAAGCGTATCCGCAACTCATCACGGCGGATTCGTATACCCAGCGCGTACACGGCGAGGTCTCGCGCCTGTTTACACCGGTTCGGCACGAGGTACCGCTCGGCAGCTTGCAGGACGTGTTTTCGCTTGACGAGGTGCGTGATTTCGATAAACGCGTACGGGAGGAGATCGCATACCCCGTGTATGTGGTCGAGCCGAAGATCGACGGCTTGTCCGTATCGCTTGAATACCGCGACGGCATCTTTTACCGAGGTGCCACCCGCGGTGACGGGCAGACGGGGGAGGATGTATCCGCCAATCTGCGCACCATCGCCTCCATTCCGTCAACGTTAAAGAACGCACCGTCGCGTGTGATCGTGCGCGGCGAAGTGTATATGCCGAGAGAACAGTTTGCGTATCTCACCGGCTTGCAGGAGCAAAACGGCGAAAAGCCGTTCAAAAACCCGCGCAACGCTGCCGCGGGCTCTCTTAGACAAAAAGATCCCGCTGTCACCAAAACGCGCGGACTGGATTTGTTTGTGTTTAACCTCCAGCTTCTTGAGGGAGAGAGCGTGACCGCTCACGCCGACTCGCTGGAGTATATGAAAGCGTTAGGGGTGCCGATGATCCCGTTTTATCGGCGCACCGATTCGATCGATGATGTTGTTGCCGAGATTACACGGATCGGAGAAAACCGCAACGGTCTGCCGTTTGATATTGACGGCGCGGTGATCAAGGTGGATGATTTTTCCGACCGTGAGCGTCTCGGTTCCACCAGCAAATACCCGCGCTGGGCAGTGGCGTACAAATACCCGCCGGAGGAAAAGCAAACCGTTCTCCGCGAGGTGGAGATCACGGTGGGGCGCACCGGCGTACTGACACCCACGGGTGTGTTTGATCCGGTCACTTTGGCGGGTACCACCGTCAGCCGTGCCACCTTGCATAACGCGGATTTTATCCGCGAAAAGGGGCTCGGCATCGGGGATACCGTCATTCTGCGCAAAGCGGGCGACATCATTCCCGAGGTTGTGCGTGTGGAACGGCACGCGGGTGCACCGATCTTTGAACTGCCCACGCATTGTCCCTCCTGCGGAGAA
>JAZNRA010000098.1:0-3963 GCA_045590415.1 Acutalibacteraceae bacterium
GGATCGTTATGAAAATTATCGACGTACTGCAAAGCGGGAAACTCTCGTTATCGTTCGAGGTGTTTCCGCCGAAAACCGAAACGGTGTTTGACAGCGTCCGGCACGCCACCGAGGAAATTGCACGGCTTCATCCGTCGTTTATGAGCGTGACGTACGGAGCGGGGGGCGGTACCAGTCGGTACACGCTGGACATTGCGAAAAACATTAAGGAGCGCTACGGCGTGCCGACGCTGGCGCATCTCACCTGCGTGTCCTCCACCCGCGAAACGGTGGCGGAAAAGATCGGCGAGATCAGAGCGGCGGGCATTGAAAACGTCATGGCGCTGCGCGGCGATATTCCCGCCGAGTTAGAGGGCGCCGACCGCGCGGGTTGGGATTACCGCTATGCGGTGGACTTGGTGCGCGAGCTCAAGGAAACGAATCCCGATTTTTGTATCGGCGGGGCGTGCTATCCCGAGATCCATCCCGAAAGCGCCGATCAAAAAGAGGACATCAAACGGCTGAAGGAAAAGGTTGATGCGGGGTGCGATTTTCTCACCACGCAGATGGTGTTCGATAACAATTTATTATATAATTTCCTATATAAGATACGCGAGGCGGGCATCACGGTGCCGGTGATTCCCGGCATCATGCCGATCACCAACGGTAAGCAGGTAGAGCGGGCGGTGAAATTATCCGGCTCGTTCATGCCGCAACGGTTTAAGAGCTTGGTGGACAAGTTCGGCGCCGATCCTGCGGCAATGAAGCAGGCGGGTATCGCGTATGCGACCGACCAGATCATTGATCTGTTTGCAAACGGGATCACCAACGTGCACGTGTATTCCATGAACAAGCCCGACGTCGCCGAAAAGATTCAACGTAATCTTTCGGATCTGCTCGGCAAATGATCGCGGTGAGAACTCTCGCGCCGCCGCCCGTGTGCGAGCGTGAGATCTTACGGTACGCGGGCTGTCGGCAAACGGACGAGGGTGTACTTGCCCTCTTGAACGAATGCTTGGACGAGGCGTTGCCCGTCTTATCCTATACGGTGTGCTTTGAGGAGATCGATCCTAAGCCGTTTACGGCAACGTCCGTACAGCTTGCCCGTAATCTTGACGGATGCGAGCGGGTGGTGCTGATGGCGGCAACGCTGGGGGTCGGCATCGATCGGCTGATCGCCAAGTACGGGCGGTTATCCCCCGCCAAAGCGCTGCTGCTGCAAGCGATCGGCACCGAGCGGATCGAAGCGCTGTGCGACGCGTTTTGCGCCGAGCTGGAAACGGAAACGGGGCTTTGTGCGCGGCCGCGATTTAGTCCCGGTTACGGTGATCTGCCGCTGGATACACAGCGCGAGGTGCTGACAATGCTAAAGGCGGACAAGCGTGTGGGTGTAACGCTGAATGATTCGCTTATCATGGCGCCGTCCAAATCGGTGACGGCGTTTGTGGGCTTGTCCCGCGATAGCAAAAAAGCGGTGAACAAGTGCCGCTTGTGTGATAAAACAGATTGTGCATTTCGAGGTGCGATATGACAGTTCGCGAATTGCTACAACAGAACATCGTGCGGTTGGACGGCGGCATGGGCACGCTGTTGCAGGCGCAGGGGCTACAGCCGGGGGAACTGCCCGAACGGTGGAACCTCACGCATGCCGACGTTGTGACTGCGATCCATCGCGCGTATTTTAAGGCGGGCAGTCAGATCGTCAGCGCCAATACGTTTGGCGCGAACGCGCTTAAATTTGACGATGCGGAACTGGACGCGATCGTCAAGGCGGCATTTGATAACGCGCGCGCCGCGAAAACGGGGGGCAATCAGTTTATTGCGCTGGATATCGGTCCCACGGGGAAACTGCTCGCACCGTTCGGCGATCTGGATTTTGAGGACGCGGTGGGGGTGTTTGCCAAAACGGTGGCACTCGGTGTCAAGTACGGCGCGGATCTCATTTTCATTGAAACCATGAACGATTCTTACGAAACCAAGGCGGCGGTGCTCGCGGCAAAGGAAAACAGCGAGCTGCCGATCTTCGTTTCCAATGCTTACGGCGAGGACGGCAAGCTGATGACGGGGGCGTCCCCCGCGGCGATGGTCGCGCTGCTTGAGGGGCTCGGCGTGGATGCGATCGGTGCTAACTGCTCGCTCGGACCGCGGCAGCTGCGCCCTGTGGTGCGAGAACTGCTCAAAGCGGCGTCGGTGCCGGTGATCTTAAAGCCGAACGCGGGGCTGCCCACGGCGGTGGACGGAAAAACCGTGTTCGACGTGGCGCCCGACGAGTTTGCCCGCGAGGTGGCAATGCTCGTGAACGAGGGCGTGCGCGTGGTCGGCGGTTGTTGCGGAACGACTCCCGACTATATCGCCGCCTTGACCGCCGAAACGGCGGGGGCGGTGCCGCTCGAAATATCTGAAAAAGCGCAAACCACGGTGTCCTCCTACACCCATACGGTGGTGTTCGGGGACGAGCCGATCCTCATCGGCGAGCGCATCAATCCCACGGGGAAAAAGCGGTTTAAGCAAGCCCTCATTGAGAACGATATGGATTACATCCTGAAAGAGGGTGTGGCACAGCAGGAAAAGGGCGTGCATATTTTGGACGTCAACGTCGGGCTTCCTGATATTGACGAAAAAGAGATGCTCACGCGTGCGGTGTGCGAGCTGCAGGCAATCTTAGATCTGCCGCTTCAGATCGATACCGCCGACCCCGCCGCCATGGAGGTGGCGCTGCGCCGTGTGAACGGCAAGCCGCTGATCAATTCCGTGAACGGCAAAGAGGAAAGCATGCGCGCCATCTTCCCGCTGGTGAAGAAGTACGGCGGTGTGGTGATCGCACTCACGCTTGACGAAAACGGCATTCCCGATACCGCCGAGGGGCGCGTTGCCATTGCTCGTAAGATCTTGAAAACGGCGGCGGAATACGGGATCGAGAAACACGAGATCGTGTTTGACACGCTGGCGATGACGGTCAGCGCGGATCAAACGTCGGCGCTGGTGACGCTTGAAGCGTTAAAGAAAATTCGAAGAGAACTCGGCTGTCACACCTCGCTTGGGGTGTCGAACGTATCGTTCGGTCTGCCGGTGCGGGATGCGGTGAACAGCACGTTTTTTGCGCTGGCACTCGAAAACGGGATGTCGGCGGCGCTCATGAATCCGTATCCTGCGCCGATGATGCAGACGTATTACACCTATCGCGTGCTCAAGGGCATGGACGAAAACTGTGCGGCGTATATCACGGCATCTGAAAATTTTGCGGTGACGGCGACCGCCGCGCCCGCGGCGGTAAAAACCGAAACCGAGAGCCGTTCCGCCTTGCAACATGCGATCGCCAAGGGGTTGCAGGACGAGGCGGCGGCGATCACCGCCGAGCTTCTCAAAACGGTGCCGCCGCTTGAGATCGTGAACAACGAGATCATTCCCGCACTGGATGCGGTGGGCAAGGGGTTTGAAAAGAAAACCGTGTACCTGCCGCAGCTCTTAATGAGTGCGGAGGCGGCAAAGGGCGCGTTTGAGTGTATCAAAGCGGCGATGCCGACGGGGCAGGGGAACGGCCCTGCCGTGGTGCTGGCGACCGTCAAGGGCGACATTCACGATATCGGGAAAAACATCGTGAAGTTGCTGATGGAAAATTACGGGTATACCGTGATCGATCTCGGGCGCGACGTACCGCCTGAGGCGGTGGCGGAAGCGGTATTCAAGCATAACGCCAAGCTGGTTGGCTTAAGTGCTCTCATGACCACCACCGTGCCCGCCATGGAAGATACCGTGCGGTTGTTGCACGAAACAGCGCCCGCCTGCAAGGTGATGGTGGGCGGTGCGGTGCTCAACGCGGAGTATGCCGAGCGCATCGGCGCGGATTTTTACGCGAAAGACGCCATGGAGGGCGTGCGGTACGCGGAAGCGTTGTATAAAGGATAAAAAAGGCGCCCCGACGAGTTTTGGACTGCTACCAGAAAAATAGACACGGAAATAAACACCCTGTCGTAGAATAACGCT
>JAZNRA010000099.1:0-3781 GCA_045590415.1 Acutalibacteraceae bacterium
ATTGCGAAGCGGCACCATGAAGAACACACCGAGCAAACCGCCGATGAGAGCGATCAAGGTGATCTCCAAAATACCGGGGGTTTCGCCTTTGCCCTCGGTTGCCCAAATGAACAGGGCGGGCAGGGTGAAGATGGCACCTGCCGCGAGCGATTCGCCCGCCGAGCCGATAGTTTGTACAATGTTACTTTCCAAAATGGAGTTTTTGCGCATAAGTACGCGGATGACACCCATGGCGATGACCGCCGCGGGAATGGACGCCGATACCGTCATACCGACGCGTAGCCCCAAATACGCGTTTGCTGCGCCGAAGATGACCGCCAGCAGAATACCGATCACGATCGAGGTGACCGTGAGTTCGGGGGTGACCCGTTCTGCGGGGACATACGGCTTGAATTCCGTTTGCTTGTCCATGTTTCCTCCGTTCTGCCGTGCCGTTTTGGCGGCAGGGCGTTGAAATCCCGATCATTATACCACAGGTATCGGTAAAAAAGCAACTGCCCTCTCGTTTTTTAACAAGAGGGCAGTTTTGGAAATCATGCAGGTTGCTTTTTTCGGAACAATTTATGTCGATATTCTTTGCCGTAGACGATGCCCTCGGCGAGTAAGCCGACCGGCAGGGCCGCTGCGATGTCGACCACCGAATGTTGTTTGACAAACGCGGTGGACAGACAGATGAGGATCACGGCGATCACCACAAACGTTTTCCACCAAGGCGAAACGCCCTTTTCCTTGACCCATACGGAGGCAATGCCTAAAGAATATGCGACGTGCAGTGACGGGCAGACACCGGTGTTGGTATCAAACGTGTACAGAAGACCGGCAAGTTGCGTCAGCAGGTTGTCGCGTGCAAACTCCGTCGGCCGCAGGTCTTGGCGGGTGGGAAACAGAATATACGCCGCCATGGCGACGATCTGCGTGATGATGATAAAGGTCTGCAGCCGCTTAAAACTGTCAACGTTGTATAAAAGGAAGTAGCCGAGCGAGATCACGATCAGTACATACCAGAATACGTAAGGGATCAAAAACCATTCACAAAAGGGAATGAGATCATCCAGTGGGGCGTGTACAGGTGTACAGTGCTCGGCGGGGATCAGGTTTTCGGTTAAAAAATACAGCACGAAATATCCCACCCAGCCGAGTAATAACAGCAGGTGTGAAAAGGCGGGGTCTTTTAATTTCGAAAACCGAAACTGTCGGTAATCAACGACGGGTTTTTTCATGTTCGGACACCTCGTTTTGAATATTACAAGGATAATATCTGCGCGGGATGTTGCGATAGGGAACGACCCTGTGCTTCGGCAGACCGCACGCGATGGCGGTGATCTCGTTCTTCAGATGCTCGCAGATGCGGTTTCGTTCTTCGTCCAAAGGTGCGTCGTGAAAAAAACGGATCGGTTTGCCGAAATAGGCCGTTTTCAGTTTCGGGGCGATATACAGCGGAGCAAACAACAGGTCCTTGCCGGTTTTCTTATAGTACAGCTTGGCGACGTCAATGAATTTATCGTGAAAATCGTTGATAACGTGATTGTAAGGGGCGTCATATTCCGGAAACACCACCACGCTTGCGCCCTCCTGCAGGCGGGTAACGGTTTGCTTAAAGGTGGATACCACACGGGCATCGTGATATACGCCGATGGTGTTGGCATTATTAAAAATGCACACCGCGAGCGGTGCGATGAGGTACGACAGCAGTTTATAAAACGGGCGGCTGTAGGCGGGCTTTTGCGACCAAAAATCATTATAGGCATAGGCGGGAACTTCTTTGAGCCGCATCATTTCACCTGCGCACCAGGTGTACCGCTCAAACGGCATATAGAATTCGCAGACGATCGGTCCGTTCATCTGCGTGTGGTTTCCCACGATCAACAGCGGTTCGTTCGGCAGATCATCGGCACCTACGACCGCCGTCTTGGGATAACACGTTTTCAAACACCATTTGAGGAATTTGTACAGCCGTGTCGGCTTTTTGGGCTTCATTTGGGTCTTCCTTTCCATAGGATACCACACTATTCTACAACGCAAATGTGAGGAAAGTATGAACGCGGGGAAATTTTTTCAGAAGAAACACGCGCATAAACTCGGTCTGTATTGAACAACAAATAAAACACCGGGTGTACCGGTGTTTTGTAAGCAAAGATTATTGAAAATCGCGGCCTACCAAATAGTCAAGGGTCACCTTGTAATAATCCGCTAATTTGATAGCTGCCCACAAAGGGAGTTCTCGCTCTCCGCGCTCGTACCGTTGGTAAACGGTAGGTTGCATATTGAGCAGGGCGGCTATTTCTTTCTGTGTTTTTTCATGGTCTTCTCTTAGGTCGCGGATATGTTGGTAAATGAACATAGACTCACACCCCTATGCAGACTATAAAAATAGTATACAACAAAACACCATTCGGTGTTGACAAATAACACCGTGCGGTGTTATAGTGTTTATCGGAACAATACTTTGTATAAGGGTGATGGAATGTGAAAAAAACAATTGCGACGCTTTGGAGTGGGAATATAGACCCCATTCGGTATTTAGGAGAAAACAGTTGTGAAATAAAGCGATTGGAGGATTTAAAAGAACGAAACTCAGAAAAACTTGAAGTGTTGCTTGACGAATCCGCTAAAAGAATGTTTGAGGCATACACAGATTGCGCAAATGAATACACTTCCTTGATTGCAGAAGAAGCCTTTTGCGACGGATTTTGCTTGGGTACCAAAATCACGGCTGAAGCACTGTGTAATAGGGTTGGAGAGGAATAAATTATAAAGAAAGACAACCCTTTTGGGCGGTCTTTCTTTGTGGACCCGAAGGGTCGTTTGTACAGTGCGGCACTTTTGATCTCGTTTATGAGTTTCGGTACAGCGAACGAGGGCGGTGGAACGCGTCGGGCTAAAAATATGCTACCGGCATATTTTTTTAACGCCCGTTCGATCCACTTCGGGCTCCTTCGGAGTGGACCCGAAGTGTTTTTGTACAGTGCGGTAGTTTTGATCTCGTTTGTGAGTTTCGGTACAGCGAACGAGGGCGCTGCAATCCCTCGGTCCTAAAAACGTGCCACCGGCACGTTTTCCTAACGGACCGCTTCGATCCACTTCGGGCAAAAACAAAAGCACACCGAGCGGTGTGCTTTTTGTTTTTGGTGGACCCGAAGGGGATCGAACCCTCGAACCTCACGGATGCGAACCGTGCGCTCTCCCAGCTGAGCTACGGGCCCATGTTTTGTCAGCCCGGATATCATACCATATAATTTTTTGTTTGTGAAGCCCTTTTTTCGGTCTGCGCAAAATTTTTGTTGCTTATTCCGCGGCGGTATAGTAAAATGTCAGCGTATATCTCCTCCGCGTACAGCTGCGGAACCGGTCTTGCGCAATGGACACCTGTGAACCATGTCAGGCGGGGAACCGAGCAGCATTAAGCGGGACCGTACATGTGCCGTGAGGGTGCCGGTTCCGTAGCTGTATTCGGAGGAGATGTTTTATTTTACGGAAGGGGGCAACGACGTGTATCAGGCCTTATACCGCAAATGGCGGCCGAAAAGCTTTGCCGACGTCATCGGGCAGGAGCACATCACCTCGACGCTTCAAAAGCAGGTGGCGGACGGTCGGCTGAGCCACGCCTATCTTTTCACCGGCACCCGCGGCACGGGCAAGACGACCTGCGCCAAGATCCTTGCCAAGGCGGTCAACTGCGAAAGCCCCGAAGGAGGCAATCCCTGCAACAAGTGCCCCTCCTGCCTCGGCATCGACTCCGGCGCGTTTCTTGACGTGACGGAGCTGGACGCCGCCTCCAACA
>JAZNRA010000100.1:0-21303 GCA_045590415.1 Acutalibacteraceae bacterium
AGGCAGAGTTGTCTTCCTAAGACCGCTTGGCCTCCGACTTGTGGTGGTAGGTGGTATGGTGGTGTGCGAAAGTGATCGCCAAACCGAGCTGCCCGAAACCGTCGGAGCGTTTTCATTGTATCGCTCTTATCGGTACGGGCGGGTAACCGTTCGGTTGTACCGCGAAAAAGAATAGAGGTCGATTATGAAACTGGCAATTTGTCCGGGCAGCTTTGATCCGGTGACCTGCGGTCATCTGAATATCATTGCCCGCGCGGCGGCGATGTTTGATAAAGTGATCGTCGTTGTTATGGTAAACAACAACAAGCATCCGTTATTCACACAAGACGAGCGCGTGGAATTATTAAGACGAGCCACCGCGCATCTGCCGAACGTGGAAGTGGATGCCTACGGCGGTATGCTCGCGGAGTATGCCCGTGAGAAGAACGCGACGGTGATCGTCAAGGGCTTACGCGCCATGTCGGATTTCGAATATGAATTCCAGATGGCGCTCACTAACCGCAAGTTGAATCCTGCGGTGGAAACGGTTTTCTTGACGACGAATGCCGAGTACATGTATCTGTCATCCAGTTTGGTTAAGCAGGTGGCGGAACTCGGCGGTGATATTCGTGAATTTGTGCCAGCGTGCATTGTTAAGGATATTTTAGAAAAATACGGAAGGAACGAAGAAACATGACTATCGAAAACTTACTGGATCAGATCGATGAAATGATCGACAAGGCGTGGGGGTTACCGTTGTCCGGCGGCAAATGCCTGGTTGAGGCAGACAAGTTGCGCGATATCATTGACGATATTCGCGGCAATATGCCCAGCGAGATCCGTCAGGCGAAATCCATCGTGGCGGACCGCGTCGACATCATTGATACCGCCAAGAAAGAAGCAGAGGACATCGTCCGTGCTGCCGGGGAGCGCGCACGCGCCATGGTGATGCAGGAAGAGGTCGTCAAGCAGGCGGCGCAGAAAGCGAACGAGATCGCCACGCAGACGCAGCTCAAATGCCGCGAGATGCGCAAGGGCGCGCAGGACTTCGTGGACGATCTGCTTAAACGCACGGAAGAAGATCTTGCGAAACACGCTTCCGAGGTGCATCAGATGCGCCAGATGTTGCGTAAACCCGCTTCAAAAGACGAATAAACAAACAAGCAAAAGACCGACGGCAAGAAAACCGTCGGTCTTTTTTTGTAAAAAACACTAAATTCTGGGACAAGCCCCTTGCGTTTCTCGCGAAATCGGGGTATAATACAAGATGCATTAAAATCCGAAAGGAGTAACAATATGAACTATTCCCATGAAGTTGAACAAATGTGTATAGTGAAGAAGGGTCCGCACCACGGCCCGGCTCCCATTCCCGAAGAGGGCAAATGGGTAAAAGCTACACAGATCGCCGACATTTCCGGCCTTACCCACGGTGTGGGTTGGTGTGCACCGCAGCAGGGCACCTGCAAGCTGACGCTGAACGTCAAAGACGGCATCGTTGAAGAAGCGTTGGTGGAAACCATCGGTTGCTCCGGCATGACCCATTCTGCGGCGATGGCGGCGGAGATCTTGCCCGGCAAGACCCTGCTCGAATGCCTCAACACCGACCTCGTGTGCGATGCGATCAACGTCGCCATGCGCGAGCTGTTCTTACAGATCGTATACGGCCGCACCCAGTCTGCTTTCTCCGAGGATGGCTTGTCCATCGGTGCCGGTCTGGAAGACCTCGGCAAGGGCCTGCGTTCTCAGGTGGGTACTATGTATTCCACCAAAGCAAAAGGCGTGCGTTTCTTGGAAATGGCAGAGGGCTACGTCACCAAGATCGCGCTGGATGAAGAGGGCGAGGTTATCGGCTATCAGTTCGTCCGCCTCGGCAAAATGCTGGAGGATATCCGTCACGGCATGGAGCCGAACGAGGCCTACAACAAAAACATCGGTCAGTACGGTCGCTTCGATTCTGCAGCGAAGTACATTGACCCCCGTGAAGAATAAGAGGAGGTTGCAGACATGGCGAACGATGTAAAATTCGAAGGCAAGGACAGACGTCTTGCTAAAATTGAAAAGTTTTTGGCCGAGAATGACCTCGGTTCAATGGAAGCTTGCCGCGAGCTTTGCCTGAGCAAGGGCATTGACGTGGAAGCGATCGTCAAGGGCGTACAGCCCATCGCGTTCGAAAACGCGGTATGGGCGTACACGCTGGGTGTTGCACTCGCCCTCAAACGCGGCGTGAAAGAAGCCGCCGAGGCTTCCGCTGTAATCGGTGAAGGTTTGCAGGCATTCTGCGTTCCCGGTTCGGTTGCTGAGCAGCGCAGCGTTGGCCTCGGTCACGGTAATCTCGGCAAGATGCTCTTGTCGGAAGAAACCGATTGCTTCGCGTTTTTGGCAGGTCACGAGTCATTCGCGGCCGCTGAAGGCGCTATCGGTATTGCCCGCACCGCAAACAAAGCGCGCAAACAGCCGCTTCGCGTTATCTTAAACGGTCTCGGCAAAGACGCGGCGTATATCATCAGCCGCATCAACGGCTTCACCTACGTGGAGACCGAGTATGATTTCTACACCGACGAGCTCAAGATCGTCCGTGAAAAAGCGTTCTCCGACGGCGAGCGCGCCAAGGTTAAATGCTACGGTGCCAACGACGTTTCCGAAGGCGTTGCGATCATGAAGCACGAGAAGGTTGAGGTTTCCATCACCGGTAACTCCTCCAACCCGACCCGCTTCCAGCATCCGGTTGCCGGCACCTATAAGAAATGGACCATGGAGAACGGCAAAAAATACTTCTCCGTAGCATCCGGCGGCGGTACGGGCCGTACCCTGCATCCCGACAACGTGGCAGCAGGCCCTGCGTCCTACGGTTTGACCGATACCATGGGCCGTATGCACGGTGACGCCCAGTTTGCGGGCTCGTCTTCCGTTCCGGCTCACGTGGAAATGATGGGACTCATCGGCGCAGGTAACAACCCCATGGTTGGTATGACCGTCGCTTGCGCGGTTGCCGTTTCCGAAGCACTGAAATAAGATTGGTTTGAACAAAAAAGCGACACGACGCCAACGGCACCGTGTCGCTTTTTGCTTTGATTATGTGAGTACGGCTTTCCGAAAGGTTATCGCAATTAAACCAATTGACAGATTTGTTGTATGATGTTACAATTCGACTGAATAAAACGCAAACAATTGTCAGGAGTAGGGGATATGAGCCAGCTTCAAACAAGCAATAAGCGTGTCGGAGAAATGGAGTTTCTTCGGTTTCTCTTTTCCGTTATCATCGTGTTACATCATTCCCGCAATTTTGTCGGGAATGCCACTTCGTTGTTTCTAAACGGCGCCTTTGCGGTGGAGTTTTTCTTTATATTGTCGGGATTCCTGATGATGAAAAGTATGAGCAAGCTGCAAGGTGATCCTGAAAATCTTGGTGGGGAAACGGTACGGTTTATCAAAAAGAAATATCTGTCGCTTTGTCCGGATATGATCGTTTCGTGGATCATCGGAGCCGTTGCCACCGCTGTGGTTGCCAAGTACACGGTCGGTGCGATCGGCAATATGCTTCGTGACGGTATATGGGAGATGGGGCTGTTGACGATGACGGGTATCCGTATGTCCACCATCAACAATGCCGTATGGTATCTGTCGTCGATGCTTTTGTGTATGGCGGTCCTGTATCCTTTATTGCGCAAGTATAAAAATATGGCAAAATTCGTGGTGATTCCGATCATTACGCTGTTGATATTCGGTTACTTTATCGTTAAAACCGATAGTATACGCTTGCCGTTCGGATGGGCGGGCGTTACGTACCGCGGTAATCTGCGTGCCTTTGCCGATCTTGGTGTCGGCATCGTTCTTTATCAGATCACCGAAACGTTTAAGACAAAACGAATAACCGCGTTTTCAAAAGTGCTGTTGACGGTTGTCAAGTATGTTGGCGTGCTTTCACTCGTTTGGTATATGTACGCTATCAGAAAACCCACCGTTCAGTACGATCTGTTCTATATTTTCGTGATTATGCTGGTCATCGGTCTGGTGTTTAGTAATCAGACGTATGGTGCGCGACTGTTTGATAATCGCGTGGTAGGTTTCTTAGGCAAATTCAGCTTGCCATTATATTTATCGCATTATTATTGGTCGCGTCTGCTCAAAGAGCTACCGGCATCGGTTGGCGCAACGCAGGCGATGCTCCTCTATTTGTTGCTCAGTGTGGTGACCGCCGCGGTGGTGATGGCACTGTCAGCACTTATCAAAAAATATAAGCCGTTTTCCGAAATAAAGCGCTTGTTTGTAAAAACGGCATAATCCAAGCGGTTCAAAACATAAAACACCGCCGCATCACAGTGTGATGCGGCGGTGTTGTTTATACTTGTGCTTTGATGGCTTCAAACGTTTCGTTGCTGATGACGTGTTCGATCTTGCAAGCATCCTCCGAGGCGACGTCGGGGGAAACGCCCAACTTTACAAAAAAGCCGGTTAACACGCGATGGCGTTCGTAGGTGCGTTCGGCGACGGTGATACCGATCTCCGTCAACTTTAAATACCCGTTATCATCCACGGTAATAAACCCGCCGTTTTTAAGAAGTCCGACGGCACGGCTGACGCTCGGCTTGGAATATCCCATTTCCTCCGCCACGTCAACGCTGCGGACGGCGGCTTTTTGCTTGGATAGCAGGTAAATGGTTTCCAGATACATCTCACCGGATTCTTGTAATTGCACAAAGCCACCCCCTTCTTTAAAACTCTTACTATCAGTATACCATGTTTTTTCGGCTTTGCAAGTCCAAAAGGAAACCTCTTGCCGTAATACGGCGAAACGTGTATAATGAAGGTATCTTAAGGGGGAACGACCATGAAAGTGTTATTGATAAACGGCAGCCCTCGCGTGGGCGGCAACACCGCCGTGGCGTTGGCGGAAATGGAAGCTGTGTTTGCAAAAAACGGGATCGAGACCGAAACCGTGCAGGTAGGAAATCGGGAGATCCGCGGTTGCGTGGCGTGCTTTCAATGTGTGAAGACAGGCAAATGTGCGATTAACGACATTGTGAATGAGTTGGCACAGAAACTGGAGCAGTGCGACGGGCTCGTACTCGGCAGCCCGGTGTACTACGCGGCCGCCAACAGCACGCTGACCGCCTTGTTGGATCGCTTGTTTTACAGTTCCGGGTTTGATAAAACGATGAAAGTCGGTGCCGCGGTGGCGGTTGCACGGCGCGGCGGTTGCTCCACAGCGTTCGATCAGCTGAACAAGTATTTTACCATTTCCGGCATGCCGATCGCCTCCAGTCAGTATTGGAACAGCGCACACGGCAGAGCACCGGGCCAGGCGGCGGAAGACGCCGAGGGTCTGCAAACCATGCGCGTACTTGCCGAAAATATGACCTTTTTAATGAAAAGTATCGCACTCGGCAAGGAAGCGTTCGGTCTGCCCGAAACGGAAAAACGGGTATGGACGAATTTTATCAGATAAGGTGACGATATATGCGTATTGAGCAGTTCCGCGGTGTCCCAAAGGAGGCGTTGGCCGTTCGCATCACCGTTTTTGTAGAGGAACAGGGGTTTGTGGATGAGATCGACGAGATCGATAATACCGCCGCTCACTTTGTTTTGTTTTCCGAGGATGAACAGCCGATCGCGACCTGCCGCGTGTTTTCGGCAGGTGGTGGCGATGACTACGTGTTAGGCAGATTATGCGTGCTCAAGGAGCACCGCGGCAACGGCTATGGCAGTTTGTTAATTGAACGGGCCGAACAGCACGTGCTGGCGGTCGGTGGCAGTAGTTTGCGTTTACATTCGCAGTACCACGCGGCGTCATTTTATGAAAAACTTGGATACGTGACATACGGCGAGGTGGAAAACGAACAAGGGAAACCGCACATCTGGATGATAAAACACTTTAAAGGAGTCGTGTGATATGAGTTTTTTAGAAATTGCAAAGCTGCGGCAATCCTGCCGAAGCTTTGATGCGACACGTGCGGTGGAGGAGGAAAAGCTCACGCAGATACTGGAAGCGGCGCGGTTAGCACCCTCTGCCAGCAACGGGCAACCGTACCACCTGACCGTGTGCACGGGAACGCTTGCCAAGAGGGTTGCCGAAGCGACGCAAGAGGGCGGAGCAAACAAATTTTCATCGGACGCACCGGTACAGCTCGTCGTTTCCGAAAAGCCGAACATCAAGGACACCATAGACGGTGCCAAAACCACCGGTACCGACTATCGCGCTATCGACATCGGCATCGTGGCGGCGTATCTCACCGCCGAAGCGACCGCACAGGGACTCTCTACGTGCATTTTGGGTTGGTTGAACGGCGAAACGATCCAAAAACTATGCGGCATTGACGGCGCGATACGGTTAGTCATTTCGCTCGGGTATGCGAAAGGCGGGGACAAACTCCGCACCAAACAACGCAAAACGATGGGTGAACTGGTTACGCGTTTATCCGATTGACAGGGGGGAGCAGCGTGGTCTATACCGTTACGTGTAATCCCGCGTTGGATTACGTCATGCACATACCGCAGTTGAAAACGGATGACATCAACCGCTCTGTGCGGGAGACGCTGACGTTCGGTGGAAAAGGTATCAACGTATCCGCGGTGTTAGCGCGCTTGTCTGTTCCCACGCGCGCGTTGGGCTTTACGGCGGGATTCATGGGCGAAAAACTGAAGAGCTTGCTGACCGATGAGGGCATTGCGTGTGATTTTGTGGAGTTGGCGGGGGGAGAGACCCGCATCAACGTGAAGATCCGCACCGATACCGAGATTGATATCAACGCAGGCGGCCCACCGGTAGAAGCGTCAGACATTGACTGCCTTTTGCAGAAGCTTGACACCCTTTGCTCCGGCGACGTGTTAGTACTCGCGGGCTCGGTGCCGAGCGGGTTGCCGCAGGATCTGTACGTGCAGATGCTCCGGCGGCTGGAAGGACGAGGTATACTCGTTGTGGTGGATGCCGAGAAAAAACTGCTGCGTGATACGCTCCCTTATCGTCCCTTTTTGATCAAACCCAACCATCACGAACTGGGTGCGCTGTTTGAAAAAGAATTGCACACCGCCGAGGAGATTGTTTCCCACGCGCGGCAGCTTCAAGCGGAGGGTGCACGCAACGTGTTGGTGTCCCGTGCGCAGGATGGTGCCCTGCTTTTGGATGAAACCGGCGCTTGCCGCGTGATCGGCAACGCACCCGGGACACTGCGCAGCTCGGTCGGATGTGGCGACAGCATGGTCGCCGGCTTTATCGCCGGGTGGCTTCAAAAAGGCGATTATGCCTATGCCCTGCGGCTCGGCACGGCTTGCGGAAACGCGACCGCCTTTTCGGACAACTTAGCCACCAAAGCGGAGATCGATAAAGCGCTTGCCTGTTTGACCGACAAAAAATAGTTTGTATACGCAAAAAGACCGTGACGAAAGTCACGGTCTTTTTTATGCGGTAAGGGATTAGCGATAAATTAAGGACTCGGCGTAGCGGGTCGCGATGACACCCTCGGGCTCGCCGGTCTTCTTGGACTCGGACAGGATGTGCTCGATGGAATTGTAGATGTTGTCTACCTTTTCCAGAACGGCTTCCTTGTTGTAGGGGCCGTCGACCTCAGCGGCCGCATTGATAACGCCGCCGCCGTTGATGACAAAGTCGGGCGCGTAGAAGATGCCGCGCGCTTTCAGTGCCAGACCGGACGCATCGTCCAGAATCTGGTTGTTAGCACCGCCCGCAACCGCTTTACAATTCAGCTGGGGGATGGTGGTGGGGTTGAGGATCGCACCCATCGCGTTGGGAGAGAAGATATCACATTTCTGTGCATAGATCTCCTCAGTGGGGACGATCACAGCGCCGAATTCCTCGGCAGCTTTTTGCGCCATTGCTTGGTTGCTGCGATTAGCAATGATCAATTTTGCGCCGCTCTCGTTGAGCAAACGGCACAGATCGTAGCCGACCTTGCCAAGACCTTGTACGGCGATGGTCAAGCCGTCTAAGGAATCGGTACCCAAAGCGACCTTAGCGGTAGCGCGGATGCCTTGCCATACACCACGTGCGGTGAAGGGAGAGGGGTCGCCGCTGTTCTGCGGAAGACCGCAGAGATACTTGGTTTTGCGCAGCATCACCAGTGCATCGTCACAGGTGGTGTTTACGTCCTCGGCGGTGATGTAGCTGCCGCCCAGATCGTTGACCGCTTCAGCGAAAGCTTCAAACATTGCTTCGGTCTTCATGCTGGGATCGGCGATGATGACGCCTTTACCGCCGCCGTGAGGCAGACCGGCAACTGCGTTTTTGTGAGACATACCGCGGCTCAGACGCAGAACGTCGAACAGCGCATCGTCAAAGGATGCATAGGGGAACAGACGGCAGCCGCCGATTGCAGGGCCCAAGTTGGTGTTATGTACAGCGATAATGGCTTTTAAGCCGGCTTTCTCGTTGTTGACAAACAGAACTTTTTCGTGGCGGTAGTTGGTCATTTCAGTCATTGCGTTCATACAGATTACCTCCAAAATTTAATGTTAGTATATCGTCTGCCCGAAAGAGCAGTACTTGCTTATTTACCGTAGTTCTTACCCATTTCCAGCGCTTTCATATTCAGTTCGATCAGCGCAGCTTTTTTGGGCGGAACCAGTTTGGCGACCACCGCATCGGTGCCGTCAAAGGACAGTTCCGGATGGTTTTCCAGCAGGTGGCCGGTAATAATCATATTGGCCAAGGTGGCAACACCTGCCTCTTTTGCCATACGGGTGGCGGGGATGTAGAACACTTGCACGTCGGTGCGCTCGACCTTAGCATCGATCAACGCACTGTCCACATAAATCTGCCCGCCGGGAGCGACGGTGTCCACGTATTTTTCAAGCGAGGGCAGGTTCATCGCAATCAGCACGTCGGGAGTGGTGATGATGGGACTGCCGACCGGTGTGTCGGAGATGATGACGTTGCAGTTTGCGGTACCGCCGCGCATCTCGGGGCCGTAGGAGGGCAACCAGGACACCTGCCGGTCCTCCACTAAACTTTTGTACGCCAAGAACTTGCCGGCGAACAAAATGCCCTGTCCACCGAAGCCGGCAATGAGGATCTGAGTGGTTTTCATATTACTCGGCCTCCTTTGCGGAACGGTCTTTGTAGACGCCGATGGGATATTGAGGCAGCATATCGGTCTCCACCCATTTGAGTGCTTGCTGAGGAGTCATGCCCCAGTTGGTGGGACAAGCGGAAACGACTTCTACCAAGCTGAAGCCCTTGCCTTCAATCTGATTCTGGAAAGCTTTTTTGATCGCTTTCTTTGCCTGCATCACGTTTTTGACGTTGTTGGCAGCCACGCGGGCGATGTATTCGGGACCTTCCAGAGTGGAAAGCAGCTCACATACCTTGATGGGCCAGCCGCAGTGCTTGACGTCGCGACCGTAGGGCGACGTCTGTGTCACCTGACCTGGCAGGGACGTGGGTGCCATTTGACCGCCGGTCATACCGTAGATGGCATTGTTGACGAAAATAACGGTGATGTTTTCGTTTCTGGCAGCGGCATGGACGGTTTCCGCCATGCCGATGGACGCTAAGTCACCGTCTCCCTGATAAGTGAACACGATGTTGTCGGGACGGCAACGCTTGATGCCGGTCGCGACCGCCGGCGCTCTGCCGTGGGCGGCCTCAATCGTATCGCAGGTGAAATAATCGTATGCCATAACGGCACAGCCGACAGGCGCTACACCGATCGCTTTCCCTTCAATGCCCAGCTCGTCAAGAGCTTCGGCAACCAAACGATGGATAATACCGTGGGGACAGCCGGGGCAGTAGTGGAAAGGGAGGTCGGCCAACGATTTCGGTTTTTGAAACACAACAGCCATTTAGAACTCTCCTTTCTGCACTTTGCGGATGGATTCAAGCACCTCATCGGGGGTAGGGATCATACCGCCGCTACGGTTGCACAGAGCAACCGGTTTTTTACAACCGGTGGCAAGTCGGACGTCTTCGATCATCTGACCCATGCTCAGCTCGACACTGAGGAATCCTTTGACTTTGTCGGCGGCTTCTGCCAACACTTTATTTGGGAAGGGCCACAGCGTGATCGGACGGATCAAACCGACCTTGATGCCCTCTTCTCTTGCCGCAACTACGGCATTCTTGGCAACGCGGGAGGCAATACCGAACGCAACGACGCAATACTCGGCGTCTTCCATCATAAACTCTTCCCACATTGCTTCGTTTTCTTCGATCAGCTTGTACCGTTCGTAGCGCTCGAAGTTCTTAAGTTCGAGTTCTTCGGGCTTCAAGTACAAGGAGTTGACGACGTTGTGCTTGCGCTCGCAGTTGGTGCCGGTCAGCGCCCACGGCTTTTCGTAGGTTTCTACTTCCGTATCCTCAAAGGAAATGGGCTCCATCATCTGACCGATGGTACCGTCGGCGAGGATCATCGCAGTCATTAAATATTTGTCCGCCAGATTAAAGCCCTTGATGGTCAAGCTCGCCATTTCCTGAACGGATGCGGGCGCCAGAACGATCATTTTGTAATCACCGTGACCGCCGCCCTTGGTCGCCTGAAAGTAATCGGACTGGGAGGGCTGAATACCGCCCAGACCCGGTCCGCCGCGCTGAACGTTCACCACTAAAGCGGGTACGTCGGAGCCGGCAAGGTAGCTCAGCCCCTCCGCTTTCAGAGAAATTCCGGGGCTGGAGGAGGAGGTCATCACGCGAGTGCCGGTGGCGGCAGCGCCGTAAACCATGTTGATGGAAGCGATCTCACTTTCCGCTTGCAGGAACACACCGCCGATCTTGGGCATCTTTTTTGCCATATACGCGGCGATTTCGGTCTGCGGCGTGATGGGATAGCCGAAATAGTGGCGGCAACCGGCACGGATCGCCGCTTCGGCGGTGGCCTCGTTCCCCTTCATCAAAACTTTTTCTGCCATAACTGTGCCTCCTTATCGTTCTACGGTGATGATGCAATCGGGACACATCGTCGCGCAGAAGGCGCAGCCGATGCACTTGTCCTGATGCTCCATCACAGCAGGGGAATATCCTTTTTTGTTGATCTTGTCGAGTGCGATGGCAAGGCACTGCTTGGGGCAGGCATCCACGCACAGGCCGCAGCCCTTGCAAAGATCGGTGTTAAACGTTACGTTTGCCATAAGTTGTTCCTCCTTGGCTTAACCCCACAAAGGCCGGTTTTGCGGTCTTTGGGACGGTAGGTCAAAATATCGCTCCTGCAGTTGCAGGGGTAGTACGTGAGGGATGGTCAGCGCCTCGGCAATGTCACTTCTTGCGGTGTGTAGCCAAAGCGGCAGACCGGAGAGCTTGCTTAATGCATTCGTGAATTCCAGCGAATCCAGTACCGTTTGCGCGGTGGTTTCGGTGCCTAAGTTGGAGTTGTTGACAAGACAGGTGAAGGGAAGACCGCAAGCGGCTTCGATTTCCCGCATGACCGCAAGCGCTTCCTCCGGCGTGCGGGTGAGCGGGCGGTAGCAGTTGGCAACAAATGCCATTCGATAGTTGTTCTCCTGCTTGATGAAGGGAACGTACCGCCCCAGCGCGTAGGCGCCTCGATCGTCACCGCCGATATCCATGATACCGTAAACGCCGGTGTCTTCCACTAAACGGTATGCTTCTGCGGGCAGAGCCGGCAGATCCACGTTGCTGTTGGCAAATTGCGGAGAGATCAACTCCACACCGGCGGCGTTTAGTTCCTTTGCACTGTCCTTGGTGCGAAAATAGGGATTCACGATGTCCAGGTCTGCAATGCAGACTGTTTTTTTCTCTGCCGCCAGATGCAAAGCATAGTTGACGGCGATATTGGTTTTGCCGCTGCCGTAATGACCGGCGAACAGCGTGAGTCGTTTATGTTCCATACGTTACAGCTTCTTACGAATGATTTTGCCGCTGGTGGTCTTGGGCAAGCTTTCTTTGAACACCACGATCCGCGGATACTTATACGGCGCGGTGCGCTGCTTGACGTAGTTCTGAATCTCTTTTTTCAGTTCTTCCGTCGGCTCGGTACCGTTTACCAGCACGATGCTTGCCTTGACCACCTGCCCTCTGACCTCGTCGGGAGCGGCGGAAACGCCGCATTCCAGCACGTAGGGCAATTCCATAATGACGTTTTCAATTTCAAACGGTCCGATGCGGTAGCCGGAAGACTTGATGACGTCGTCGGCACGGCCCACGTACCAGAAAAAGCCGTCCTCATCTTTCCAGGCAAGGTCGCCTGTGTGGTAATAACCGTCGCGCCAAGTTTCGCGGGTGACTTCCTCGTTGCCTTCGTAGGCATACGCCAGACCGCAAGGCAGGCCTTTGGAAATATCGATACAGATCTCGCCGGTTTCACCGGGGTCCACGTCGTTGCCTTCCTGATCCAACAGATGAACCGGGTACAACGGAACCGGTTTACCCATCGAGCCGACTTTATGGCTGTCGCCTGCCAGGTTGGCAATGATAACGGTGCTTTCGGATTGACCGAAGCCCTCCTTGATGGCGATACCCGTGTGCTTTTTAAATTGGACGTAAACCTCCGGGTTCAGCGCTTCACCGGCGGTGGAGGCATACTCCACAGACGACAGATCGAAGCGGCTCAGATCCTGCTTGATGAGCATCCGATACATCGTAGGCGGCGCACAGAAAGTGGTGATGTTGTACTTCTTGAACATGGGCAGGATCAGCTCGGCGTCAAAACGGTCAAAGTCATATACAAAGATAGCTGCCTCGCACAGCCATTGACCGTAAAGCTTACCCCACATGGATTTCGCCCAACCGGTATCGGAAATGGTGAGATGTAAGCCGTCCGGGTTGACGTGATGCCAATATTTGGCAGTGATGAAATGACCCAAGGGATATTTGTAGTTATGTGCCGCCAGTTTGGGATAACCCGAGGTGCCGGAGGTGAAGAACATTAACATTGGATCGTCACCGCAGGGGGTGTCCTCGGTTCTTGCAAAGCGGCTGGAGAACATCGGATACTCTTCGTTAAAATCGTGCCAACCGTCCCGACTGCCGTTTACCAGAATCTTCGTTTCCAGCATCGGGCTGTTCTCGGCGGCCGCATCCACCGCATCCGCCACGTCACCGTCGGCGGTGCAGAGAATGGCTTTGACGTTGCCGGAAGCAAACCGATAGGTCAGATCCTTTTCGAGCAGTTGGTTGGTAGCGGGAATCACGATGGCGCCCAACTTATGCAGACCCAGCACCGCGAACCAAAACTGGTAGTGGCGCTTCAGAATCAGCATTACACGGTCGCCGCGACGGATGCCCAGACTCTTGAAGTAGTTCGCCGCACGCGCGGATTCCTTTTTCACATCTCCGAAGGTGAAACGACGCTCGGTGCCGTCCTCGGAAACGTGTAACATCGCCAGTTTGTCCGGCTTGCTGCTACCGAGCTCATCGATGACGTCAAAGGCGAAGTTGAAAGTATCCTCGTTTTGGAAGTCGATGGCGGTCAGCTTGCCATCCTCCTCCGTGGGGGTGATAAACTTGCGGTACACGCGCGCTTCCGTGTCGGGGGTGCGCACGGCGGTATCCACCGTGGCAACTGCCGGTGCTTGCTCACCGGTACGTGCTGCCTCGTTGGACAGAACGATGGCGTAGAAAGCGCAATCCTCACCGCCGACAGCTACCATACCGTGGGGGATGGAGGAGTCGTAGTAAATACAGTCACCGGGGTTGAGAACTTCGCTGTTGGAGCCGATCTGGATTTTCATCTGACCGCGGATGACGATGTCACATTCCTGACCCTCGTGGGTAGTCAGCTGAATATCCTCGTATTCGGCGCCCTCGCGATACGAAAGTTTCATATACAGCGGCAGTGCAATACGGTTGCGGAAGTCCGGCGCTAAGTTATAGCCGACCATGTGGTGGGCTTCCTCAATGCGTTGACCGTCACCTTTTCGGGTCAAAGCGTAGGTGCGCAGCTTGGCACTGCGTCCCTCGAGCAGGTCGGAAAAGTCCACACCGAAAATCAGGACACAGCGGTACAGGAAGGCAACGCTCATATTGCGGCTGCCCTCTTCAAACTGGCAATATTCCTCGACGGAAACACCGGTACGTTGCGCCATTTCCTGGATAGAAAAGCCGCTGATCGTCCGCAGCTCCCGAATACGGGATGCCACTTCACGGATCTTATAGTCCGTGCCTGTCATCATCTGTTCCATACGGTATACCTCACAAATAAAAACTCGTCTCAAAAGAAAGATTCCTTTGAGACGAGTTGAAACAACCCGCGGTACCACTCAAATTGCATCTGCCTCACAGCAGATACCACTCATTGGGTGCCAACACACCCTAAGCACTGACGTAGCTCGCACGGGGAGGGTCTACTGCACTTCTTCCTCCCGGCTCCGGAGCGACAAGCAAACTGTTTCTGCCGTGGCTTGCACCAACCGCCAGTTCTCTGAGGGCAGGGGATACAGCAGCTTTTCTCCATCAAGGCCTTTATATATAATAAGGAATCATATCACTTAATAAAAAATTTGTCAATATATTTTATCACAGTTTATTGCGCATAATTTTTCCACTGATGGTCTTGGGAAGCTCGTCGCGGAACACCACGATACGCGGATATTTGTACGGCGCGGTGTGCTGCTTGACGTAGGTTTGGATCTCTTTTTTCAGTTCCTCCGTTCCCTCAACACCGGGAACCAGGACGATGCTCGCCTTGACTACCTGACCTCTCACCTCATCGGGAGCGGCGGAAACACCGCACTCCAGAACATAGGGCAACTCCATGATGGTGGATTCAATCTCGAACGGTCCGATGCGGTAGCCGGAGGACTTGATGACATCGTCGGCACGGCCCACATACCAGTAGTAGCCATCCTCATCGCGCCAGGCCACGTCACCGGTATGATACATCCCGTCGTGCCACACGGCGTCAGTGGCTTCCTGATTTTCATAGTAGCCGAGGAACACGCCGCAGGTGGGTGCCGGATCGGTACGGATGACGATTTCGCCGTTGACACCGTCCTCCACAGGGTTGCCGTCGGTATCCACGATGTCGATGCCGTAGCCGGGGACGGGTTTGCCCATGGCGCCGGGTTTGATGCTGGTGCCGTACAGATTGGCGATACCGAGCGTCATTTCGGTTTGACCGAAGCCCTCGTGGATGCGCAGACCGGTTGATTTTTCAAACTGATAGAAGACCTCGGGGTTCAGCGCTTCACCGGCGGTGGTGGCATGATGGATAGAAGACAGATCAAAGCGGCCGAGATCCTGCTTGATGAGCATTCGATACATCGTGGGCGGCGCGCAGAAGGTGGTGATATTGTATTGCGCAAACATCGGCAGAATCTTTTCGGCGTCGAAGCGGTCGAAGTCGTAGGTGAACACCGCGCCCTCACACAGCCATTGACCGTAGAGCTTGCCCCACAGCGCCTTACCCCAACCGGTTTCGGAAATGGTAAAGTGCAGGCCGTCTTTCTCGCACAGATGCCAATATTTGGCGGTCACATAGTGACCCAGCGCGTATTTATAGGAATGGGTGGCCATCTTGGGATAACCGGTGGTGCCGGAGGTAAACAGCATCAGCATCGGATCGCTGCCGCAGGGCGCATCTGCATCGCGCACGTAGCGGCGGCTGAACAGGCCGTATTCCTTGTCAAAGTTATGCCAGCCCTCACGGTCACCGCCTACCAAGATTTTGGTCAGCTGCATTCCCGCCGATTTCTCGGCAAGCTCAACCTGCTGGGCGGTGGCACCGTCGGCGGTACACACGACCGCACTGACGTTCGCCGCCTGGAAGCGATAGACAAAGTCGTGCTCCATCAACTGGTTGGTGGCGGGGATGGCGATCGCGCCCAGCTTGTGCAGACCGAGGATCGCGTACCAGAACTGGTAATGGCGCTTGAGCACCAGCATCACGCGGTCACCGCGACGGATACCCAGACTTTTGAAGTAGTTAGCACTCTGAGAAGAAGCGTCTTTCATATCTTTAAAGGTGAAACGGCGCTCGGTCATATCATTGGCAATGTGGACCATTGCCAGTTTTTCCGGTTCACGACGGGCGATGGCATCCACCGTGTCGAAGGCGAAATTGTAGCTCTCGGTATCCTCAAACGAGAGGCTTTGCAGCATCCCGTTTTCGTCTTCTTCCGCCTTGATGAACTTGTGGCACAAAAGCTTCTCGGAGCTGTTCTTGCGCCCTTGGGCGATATACAACGGCTGGTCGGTGGTGTCGCTTGCCATAATCATGGACAAGAACACGCAGTCGCTGCCGTCGATGGCGATCATACCGTGAGGGGTGGAGGATTTGTAGAAGATGGAGTCACCCTCCCGCAGAACCTCCTCGTGGTCGCCTACTTTGATTCGCAGGGCACCCTTGATAACCATATTGAATTCCTGGCCGGTGTGAGTGGTGGTGTGGATGGGCTTATCCTGCAGGTCGGCAGAGTATTCATAGGTGACCCAGTAAGGAGTCGCCAGCTTTTTGCGGAACATGGGCGCCATATCCTGAATGGTGATGCCATCCTCGCTGGCGGTCACCAGGCCCTTGCCGCGGCGGGTAACGGTGTAACCGGACAACTTGGCGCTGCGTCCCTCCAACAAAACGGTGATCTCAACGCCGAAAACCTTGGCACACTTATGCAGAAAGGTAAAAGGCAGGTCTACCGTACCGGTTTCATACTGGCGGTAAAGTTCTTCGCTGACCTCTGTCAGTTCTGCCATTTTCTGCATGCTGTATCCCAAAATTTCGCGCATACCGCTGATGCGGGTAGCAATATCCATGAGTTGGGTTGAGGTGTTCGTAGTTGTCATGGCGATCTTCCTTTCTCGTTTGCGGGGCGCTTTCAAAGGTTTAGAAAATAAAAACACGCCCCAAGAATAATCATTCTTGAGACGAGCAAATCATTACCCGCGGTACCACTCAAATTACGACCGAAGTCGTCACTTCAGACTCTAACAAGCCCTATCCCTTAACGCGGGCTGACGGGAAAACCTGGCATACGCTCGGCTCACCGGCTCGGAAGTGATGGGTCTGATTGCAGCGGGTCATCGGCTTCACACCAAGTGCCGACTCTCTGGAGATCCGGATTGCAGGACCGTCTTCGTCACAGCCTTTTAAGATGTTTCCATTACAATATCACATTAGCAAACGAAAGTCAACAGTTTTTTTGCAAAATCTTTTTCGTTTTTCCGCAAAAACTTTGTGCGGAATTAAAAAGATCGCAATTTTTATTGTTTTTGTTGACAAATTCATGTCGATGTGATTAAATATAGGCATTAATTGTGAACGACAGTGACGGAAAACTTGCCTTTTTCCAATGCCACAGAGAGCCGGCGGGTGGTGCGAGCCGGTGCAACGGAACCTGGTGATCTGATTCCCGAGTCGGCTCTGCAAACGCTTAAACGGTCAGTAGTGGAGTCCGGTTGCCCCCGTTACAGGGCTGGGACTTGTTGGAGTCCGATGAGTGATTTCCCGCATGGGAAATAACCAGGGTGGTACCGCGAATGTGAATTCGTCCCTGAGGCATAACATGCCGCAGTGATTTTTTATTTCCATCTAAAGGAGTGTCCGTTATGAAAAAACTGATAATCAGCGACGTGACGATGAAACAATCTGCAGAGGGCTTCGCGCTTTCTTTTAAGGAAAAGATCGAGCTTGCAAAGCTGCTCGACAAGCTGGGTGTGTCGGTCATTGAATTGGAGGGCATTCAGAATACCCGTACCGATTCTCTTCGTATTAAATCCATTGCCGCCGCAGTGGCGAACAGTATCGTGGCTGTGCCGGTACAGCTGAATACCGAGAGCGTGGCACAGACATGGGCGGCGCTTGAGCAGGCAAAGCATCCCCGTTTACAGGTATGCGCGGCTGTCAGTTCGGTGCAGATGGAGTATCTCTTCCACAAAAAGCCGGATGCGATGCTGAGCACCATCTCCGAAACGGTTGCCGCGTGCAAAGCGGTGTGTGCCGACGTGGAATTCATTGCTGACGATGCTACCCGCGCGGATGCGGCCTTTCTTCAAAAAGCGTTGGATATGGCGGTAGAAGCCGGTGCGTCCACGGTTACGGTCTGTGATACTGCCGGCACGATGCTTCCCGGAGAATTTGCAGGGTTTGTCAAGCGTTTGCAAGTGCCCGAGCAGGTATCTTTGGGCGTATGTTGTGCCAACGACCTGTCGATGGCAGATGCTTGCGCTGTTGCCGCCGTTGGCGAGGGGGCCGGTGAGATCAAGGCGGCGGCATATCCCTTGGGGAACGCGAGTCTTGCCAATCTGGCGAAGCTGCTCGCTGCTCGCGGCGATAGCTTTGCGGTATCGTGCGACGTGCGCACCACCGAACTGGGGCGCATTATCGAGCGGGTTACCCAGATTTGCCAGGCCGGCAAAAGTAAAAACAGCGCCTTTAGCGGCGAGCAGACCGATCCGGGCTTATACTTGACGGCTCACGACGATATCACCGCTGTGCAAAAGGTTGCCGAACAGTTGGGGTATGATTTGTCCGAAGAGGACAGCGTAAAGGTGTATGACGCGTTCCGGCAAATCGCGGCTAAAAAAGAGCAGGTGAGTTCCAAGGAATTGGATGCGATCATCGCCTCTGCCGCAATGCAGGTACCGCCGACGTATAAATTGGATACGTTTGTGATCACCTCAGGCAATACCATTTCCGCGACCGCCCATATTAAATTACTCAAGAATGACGTGCCGGTGGAGGGTGTGTCGATCGGTGACGGTCCGATTGATGCCGCGTTTGTCGCCATTGAAAAAATTACCGGTTGCCATTATGAACTGGATGATTTCCAATTGCAGGCGGTTACCGAGGGGCGTGAAGCGATGGGGCAGACCGTCGTGAAATTGCGCAACGGCGGCAAGGTCTATTCCGGCAGAGGTATCTCTACCGACATCGTCGGCGCGGGTATTCATGCCTATTTGAGTGCTTTGAATAAAATTGTGTATGAGGAGGAAATGGCATGAATCTCTCCTTTTCCACCCGCGGTTGGCCCGAACTTACATGGGATGAAATGATCGATACCGCCTTGGATATGGGCTTTGGCGGTATTGAAGTGTATAATCTGCCGAAGTTCGATCCTTTGCTGGAGAAGGGCGGTCCCTTCCACAAATATCAGGCGGCGGCGACTGTTCGTCAATTGCGGGAAAAGAAACTGAAAATCCCCTGCTTTGACACCTCCTTTGACTTGTCCGCTGATCCGTGTGCGGTGAACGGCTTGACAGCACTGATGGAGGTCGCCAAGAACACGCAGGTGCCGTACGTGGTGGCTTGCGCGTTGCAGGATAATGAATCCGTTGTGCAGGCGGTGCTGAAGCAGTTGTTACCCGTGGCAGAAGCCATGGGCGTGAGTCTGCTTATCAAAACAAGCGGTATTTATGCCGATACCGCTCGCTTGCGGGCGATGCTGGATCAGTTCGCCAGCGACAATTTGGGTGCGCTGTGGGATGTGCATCATCCCTACCGCGATTTTGGCGAAAGCGGCGACGCCACCATTAAAAATTTAGGCGCTTATGTGTGCCACGTGCATCTGCGCGATTCTGACGACGGGGGTGTGTATCAGCTGATTGGGGAAGGCACGATGCCGATCGCCGATGTGATACGCGCGTTGTCTTCCGTGAATTACGACGGATTTATCTCGCTTGAGTGGAAACCCGAATGGCTCGAGGATCTGCAGGACCCCGAGGTCATCTTCCCATATTTCGTCAACTATATGTCCCGTTTCCATTCCACGCGCGGCATGAAGAAGTCGCTCTATTTTAATCACGACGGTACCGGTCAGTACATCTGGAAAAAGGACGAGTTGATCGATCTGACCTTCCCGCAGGTGCTGGACCGTGTGGCAGAGGAGTTTCCCGATCAGTATTGCTTTAAGTATACAACGCTTGATTATACCCGCACCTATGCCGAGTTCCGCGAGGATGTGGATCGGTTTGCCAGGGCCTTGGTATCAATGGGCGTGAAGGCAGGTTCCAAGGTTGCCATCTGGTCGACCAACGTACCCGCCTGGTACATCACCTTTTGGGCAACTACCAAGATTGGCGCGGTGCTGGTGACGGTCAACACGGCGTATAAGATCCACGAAGCAGAATATCTATTGCGCCAGTCTGATACCCACACGTTGGTAATGATCGAATCTTGCCTGGATTCCGACTATAAGGGTATCATCAATGAGCTGTGCCCCGAGATTGCCAAGACCCCGGCGGGTGAGCCGTTGCACTGCAAAAAATTGCCTTTCCTGCGCAACGTGATTACCGTGGGATTTAAGCAGCCGGGCAGTCTGACTTTTGATGAGGCAATGGCCCGTTACGAGATGGTCAGTCGCGAGCGGGTGGCCCGGATGGCGGCGGCGGTTCGTCCCGACGACGTTTGCAATATGCAGTACACCTCCGGCACGACCGGTTTTCCCAAGGGTGTTATGTTAACGCATTACAACGTAATAAATAACGGAAAATGTATCGGCGATCGCATGGGACTTTCTACTGCCGATCGTATGATGATTCAGGTGCCGATGTTCCATTGCTTTGGCATGACCCTTTCGATGACCTCGTCCATGACGCACGGTGCGACCATGTGTCCGATGCCGTATTTCTCGGCGGCATCGTCGCTCGCGTGTATCAATCAGGAGAAGATCACCTGCTTCAATGGCGTTCCCACGATGTTTATCGCGATGTTTAACCATCCCGATTATCGCAAAACGGATTTCAGCCATATGCGTACCGGTATTATGGCGGGTGCGGGTTGTCCGCCCGAACTGATGCGTCGGGCCGCTCAGCCGGATGAAATGAATATGTACGGCATTGTCAGCGTGTACGGTCAGACCGAGTGTGCTCCCGGTAACACGATGAGCAGCTGGACCGATTCGCTGGAGGTGCGTACGGAAACGGTCGGTTATGCGTTTCCGCACGTGCGCTGTAAAGTGGTGGATCCCGAAACCGGTCTGGAGGTCGCCCCCGGCGTGAACGGTGAGTTCTGCGCCAAGGGCTATAACACGATGAAGGGTTACTATAAAATGCCGCAGGCGACCAAGGATACCATCGATGAGGAGGGGTGGTTGCACTCCGGCGACCTCGCGTGTCGCGACGAAGCGGGCAACTATCGTATTACCGGTCGACTTAAGGATATGATCATTCGCGGCGGTGAGAACATTTACCCGAAAGAGATTGAGGAGTTCATCTACACGCATCCCCAGACGAAGGACGTTCAGGTCATCGGCGTGCCGGATAAGAAGTACGGCGAAGAGATTATGGCGTGCATTATCCTCAAAGAACCCGGTTCCGTGAGTGAGGAGGAAATGACCGCCTACATCAAAGCGAGCATGGCTCGCCACAAGGTGCCCCGCTATATCTCCTTTGTTGACAGCTTCCCCATGAACGCAGCCGGCAAGATCCTCAAATACAAAATGCGGCAGGATGCTGCAAAAGAACTGGGTCTTGTGGGCGACGGTGCC
>JAZNRA010000101.1:0-7860 GCA_045590415.1 Acutalibacteraceae bacterium
GTGCATGACAGCCTGGAACCGGTTGTTTTTTATAGCGTTATAGCCTCGAATCGTTGACGGCGACAGCACGTTTTTTCTGGACGTGATGTAAATCTCAATCGCGTCATGCAGCGTCAGATCGCACAGATCGCCCAGATTCGCGTATTTTAGCTTAATCCCGAGTATTTCACGCTCACACGCATCAAAGCTGTCAGCGGTCACGGAAACGCGTCTGCCGTCAATCTGGACGCGCGCATGATACGATCCGGACGGGAGTTTGGTTATTTTGGGTGTTTTCATCTCTTTAATCCTAATAATACGAGCACTGCGTCCTGCATAGAATCAGGAGCATTGCGGTATGCCAATATTATATTGTGTTCAAATACGGTAAGGTGTTCTAATGGTTTTGGGGTGTAAGGCTCTAAAATGTCTGTACGCTTGCAATTAAAATATTCGCACAGCTTATCAATGTTTGGCATTCGGGGAATCCTTGAACCATTCATCCACGTTGATAAGGTCTGCTTATTAATGTTTAAATCTCTGGAAATGTCTGCTTGCGTTTTGTTATGTTCGTAAGCAAGACGCTTTAAATTCTTTGAGATTGTCTTTGAATATTCATCTGTATTCATGTCGGGCACCACCTTTCCAATATCAGTGTAAAACAATTTTTTAAAAATGTCCACAAAATGTATTGACAGTCCACATAAAATGGACTATGATAAGAACCATAAGGGGAGCACTTAGCGTGCTCGGAAAGGAGGAATATGAGCAAAGTTACACTTGCAGGAGCGAGAGTTTCCAAAGGATGGACGCAAAAAGAGCTTGCCGAAAGGATGGGCGTATCGCGTGAAACCGTCATAAGCTGGGAAAGCGGAAAAACAGAAATGAGAACGCCGTATCTGATTTTGTTTACTCATCTTACCGGATTCGATCAGGATGATATTTTGTTGCCCACAAAGTCCACATAAAATGGACATGGAGGTTAAAATGCCCTACAAAAAAGACACCACACACCCGTTAACAAAGCTCATGTATAAGTACGGCTATACGTCCGGTAACAAGTTAAAGACCGTCCTGCACTGTTCGACACCGACGGCCGTTACAAGGCTACAGAACCCGGACACGCTGACCGTCGCAGAGCTGACACTATTAAACACAGATGGCCACATCCCGATCAAAGAGATCCGGGCGGCGATAGGAGGGAAAGGATGAACTTTAAAGAAATTAGAGAACTTGTTGAATATCTGGAAGCACGCATAGCAAAACGTATTGAAGAGCGTGAAGCATTTGCAAATCTGGCAAACCCAGCCGAGCTTGACAAAGAGATATTGAGAGAGGCAAGCGAAGAGGTGGCGCTTTTAGACCACTTCATTCGTTTATTGGAGGGAATCGAAGTAACAAGATGAAACGCTACAAGGTGGAGTATTTAAGGATTTACACAAATGGGGAGAGCAAGGCCGACGGAAAGATTCAAGACGCATTTTCATTTCAAGACGCAGTTAGTTCTGTCATAAAGGATTTTTACCGCTTGACCGACAAGAGCGGAATCAGAATCGAGCTGACGAAGGTCGAACTAATAGGAAGGGTAAAAGAATGAAAAGGATAGGGTTATTATTGTGCACCGCGCTATTGACATTTGCGCTGATGTCAACAGTAGCAGAAGCGGTTGAGGCGCCGGAGCAAAGCAAGCCGGTAGTCCGTGAGATTACGTTTCCGGATGTCGTAAAGCCGACACCGGCACCGGCGCACGTTGATTTTGATTTAGCGCACTTGTCATGCGTCACCACAACGAAAGAAGCCAAACAAGAAAGGATGGAGTTTATCGAACGAAGAACAGACGTAACGGATGATGAATATGTACTTTACGATTCAGAAGGGTCTGGAAGCGATGAAGGAAACGCTGGGCAGATGGGAGCAGACGTTAGCACCGATACTGGATCAGCCGACGACCCCTTGCCCGAATTGGTGGAGCCAGAGCCAGAAACGCCTGAGTTAGAAACGGAATGGATTTATTACGGAAACTGTCGGATAACGCATTACGACGATTGCGAAATATGTTGTGGTTATGCTGGCAATACAACCGCGTCAGGCGTTTATCCTACACCGGCACACACTGTCGCGACCGGAGCGGACCTCCCGTTTGGAACAGAACTAATGATAGACGGTCAAGTCTATGTGGTTGAGGATCGCGGAGTCGATGAGTACCAGGTCGACATATTCGTACCGACGCATGACGAAGCACTTGCAAGAGGAATGTATTACACGGATGTATATGTGAAAGGTAATTAATACGAGGGAAAAGCCGATGATCGAGATAACTAACGACTGCGTGGCTTGTGACTGGCCGTCATGTGCGGGATGTCGCTTGCCAGAAACGCCACACTATTACTGCGATGACTGCGGAATGGAGGTTGAAAGCTACGAAGAACTGTTTGGTGACAACGGCGAAGAATTATGCCTGGATTGTTACCGCGCTCAATACGAAGAATGACCGCCTCGGCAAAGACGGCCACTCAAACATGAATACTACGAATATTCAAGGTGATTGTAGCACCGGAAAGGAAATAAATCAATGACATTTCAAGACTTACAAAAGGTAAATGCCAACTTAGGGCAAATGGATATAAAAGGTAAGGCTTACGTTCTTGTTAACGAGCGTGTAAAGGCGTTTAGACAGCTTTATCCGGAGGGAACCATAGAAACTCAGCTTGTAAGCGATCAGGACGGCGTATGCACGTTTAAAGCGGTCGTTTCATGCGCGGATCTGGTACTTGCGACAGGCTATGCACAGGAAAAAGAGTCAAGCAGCTATATCAACAAGACCAGCTATATCGAGAACTGCGAAACGTCAGCGGTCGGACGTGCGCTCGGATTCCTTGGCATCGGGATTGATACAAGCATAGCAAGCGCGGAAGAGGTACAGACCGCTGTTAACAATCAGGGCGGACTTCCGGCAAACATGATCAAAACCTTACAGAAGGTACTGAAAGAGCATGGCCACGCAGAAGCTGACGTGTGCAAGCATTTCAAGGTAAACACGCTTAAAGATTTATCTGTCCCCCAGTTTAAAAAACTCATGAATTCAATGGGTGAGAACGGATGATCGAAAGCAAGGCAAGATTCGTTGATATGACCCGGAGCATGAACGGAAACATCAGGATCACGTTTGAGCTTGCACAGAAGTCTATAAACGAACTGCGCGACGTGGATCTAAGGCTGACCGTGAAGGAATGGAAAGAGAGCCGGAGCGACCGCCAAAACAGGCTTTTATGGGAATGTATCGGACGCCTTGCGAAAGCTCTACGGGCGGACAAATGGGACATCTATCTGCTTATGTTAAAGCGATACGGGCAATACGAATATATTGCAGTCCCGTCCGCGTCCGTCGAGCGGTTCAAAAAAAACTGGCGCGAGGTTGAAGAGATCGGAACGGACGGAGAACAGACCGAACTGTTATGCTTCTACGGATCGTCAACCTACGACACCGAAGAGTTTTCAATATTACTGGACGGAGTAATCAGCGAAATGAAAGAGGCCGGGATTCCTACACCGGCACAGGAGGAAATCGAGCGATGGCTTACGAAAAAAGCATGATAACGGATGACTTAGAGCACTGTTATTTTTGCGGTCGCACGCCGGTACAGTTTCACCACATTTACGGCGGGCCGAACCGGAAGATCGCGACAGAGGATAACATGATCGTCCCGTTGTGCCTGGAGTGTCATGCAAAAGCACATAACGACCAGCGCATAAACAGAGTGCTAAAGCAGCGTGGCCAGATTGCTTATGAAGATGTCTATATTCAGCGTGCGGCCTTGCTGGCGCGTGAAGAATTTAGAAACCGTTATGGAAAGAGTTATCTATGAGGCTGCCTGATACTAACCGTTAATTCAAGGGAATGTATGTCACGACAGGTGGCCTCAGAAAGGAGGCATATATGACGCAGAAGCAGATGATATTGAACCACATGAAAGAGCATGGAGCGATTACGCCATTGGAGGCTTTACAGAGATACGGTTGTTTCCGGTTAGGCGCAAGGATCGCGGATCTGAAAGCGGACGGCGTACAGATCCAGACGGAGATGGTAAAAGAAAACGGCAAGAGGTTCGCAAGATATGGCATTAAACAGTAAGAGCAAGGGCGGTAGAGGGGAGCGAGAGTTAGCGCACGTCCTGCAAGGGTACGGTTATGACGCTAAGAGGATGCAACAGTTTGCAGGCGGCGTTGATTCACCGGACGTGAGCGGTTTACCCGGTATTCACATCGAATGTAAAAGAGTCGAACGCTTGAACATCATGGAAGCATACCGACAGAGCGAGCGTGACGCAGACGGTCAGAAGATACCAACGGTATTCCATCGGAGGAACCGTGACAAATGGATGGTAACTCTTAGCCTGGATGATTTTATGGAGATTTACAAAGCATGGCAGAAAGAAAACCAATAAATAAAAAGATACGGTTTGAAGTATTTAAACGTGACAGCTTTCGTTGCCAGTATTGCGGAAGATCCGCTCCAGACGTGATCCTTGAGGTTGACCATATTGTGCCGGTAGCAGAGGGCGGCGAAAACGACATACTAAACCTTATAACGTCGTGCCGGGACTGCAACAGGGGCAAAGGCAAACAGCCGTTGACAACAAGCGAAATTCTCAAGAAACAAAAAGCCGAACTTGACGCCTTAAATGAGCGGCGTGAGCAGATGGAAATGGTTATCCAATGGAGAACTGAACTGCAAACCATTGAGCTTGAGGAAGTTGAAGCGATAAATGACTATATTGCGATGGTTACTGGATATGAGCTGAACGAAAACGGCAAACGGGACATACTGGACTATTTGAAACGGTTTAGCTTTCAAGAGGTTTATGACGCAACAGAAACGTCCGTGGCTAAATACTACAAGGATGACGAAAGGTCATTTAACAATATGTTAAACAAGATCGGCGGTATTTGCTACAACAGGAGAAAAAACAATGGCTTATTATAGACAGATTTACACAACGTTCTGGACGGACGCAAAAGTAGCAGATGACTTTACACCGGAAGATAAATACTTCTATCTGTATCTGCTGACAAACGCTCACACGAACTTGTCCGGATGCTATGAGATAAGTAAAAAGCAGATAAGCAACGATACCGGCTACACGATAGAAGTTGTTACACGCCTGCTGGATCGGATGCAGAACGTGCATGAGATTGCTGCTTATTCAGATGACACAAAGGAAGTGCTTCTGTATAACTGGCACAAGTACAACTGGAGTAAGTCTTACAAGGTTTTAAAAGGCGTAGCGAACGAATATGAGCGTATAAAGAACCCGGACTTCAGACAGGAAATATACAATTTGTTATCCGATTATGGATATGAAACAGATACCCTATCCATACCCTATACATACCCTATGCATACATCTGTTACTGTTACTGTTTCTAATACTGTTACTGATACTGTTAATAATACTGATACTGAAGTAGAAACATCATTCGATAAGTTCTGGAAAGTCTATCCAAAGAAGGTCGGCAAAAAAGAAGCAAAAAAGGCTTTTGACCGGGCAAAGAAAACCGTAGATGCTGACACCATGATGCAGGCGGTACTTGCTCAAAAGGAATCCAGCCAATGGACACGCGACAACGGAAGATACATTCCAAACCCGGCAACATGGCTGAACCAGGGCCGATGGGATGACGAAATTCAGACAGAACCAAAAACACCGAAACTGAAAAACGCACCGTCACAGAGCCACGGATATACGGAAGATGAATGGGCGGAACTTAGAAGGAGAGCAAAGGAATGAGATTGATTGACGCAAATGTGGCGATATTCTGATAATTTTTGCAGTAGGGGCGAAAGGAGAGAAAAATGAAATATTACAAGGCATTCAACAACGATCTAACTTGTAGAGACATTCAGTTTGAGATAGGCAAGGAATATACGTTTAATGGCGAACCGATACCATGTAAACAGGGGTTTCATTTCTGCAAGAGCGTGGCTGATTGTTATAACTATTACCCAATGACGGAAGAGACACGAATCTGCGAGGTGAAACCGACCGGCGACATCAAGACGGACGATGAGGTGAAATACTGCACGAATAAGATTCTAATTGTCAAGGAAGTAAAGAAACCAAGAGAAAAGAGCAACGCATCACCGAGCAGCTCCGGCTACTGTAACAGCGGCGACTGGAACAGCGGCAACTGGAACAGCGGCAACAGGAACAGCGGCGACTGGAACAGCGGCAACTGGAACAGCGGCAACAGGAACAGCGGCAACTGGAACAGCGGCGACTGGAACAGCGGCAACTGGAACAGCGGCAACTGGAACAGCGGCAACTGGAACAGCGGCAACTGGAACAGCGGCGACTGGAACAGCGGCGACTGTAACAGCGGCGACTGGAACAGCGGCAACAGGAACAGCGGCGTGTTCGGCACCGCAAAGAATCCGACTATAAAATTGTTTGATTCAGAATCAGACTGGACTATGCAAGACTGGTATAACTCCAATGCGTGCAGGGTCATGAACAACTGCCCATATACATACTCCGACTTTATCTATGCGGCAAACATGACGGACGAAGAAAAAGAACGCCATCCAGAGCATAAAACCATAGGAGGCTATGTTAAGACCTTTATCGTTACGGCAAAAGATAAACAGAAATGGTGGGACGCTCTGCCAGTTTCAGACAGAGATACGGTGATGAGTCTTCCAAATTTTAACGCTGAAAAGTTCAAGGAATGCACTGAGATAGATGTGAGGGAAAGAGAATGAGCGATTACATTAGCAGACAGGCGGCGATTGATGCGCTATGCAAGCGGTGTGATTTAGTCGCGGATGAGCCTTGCACTGAAAAATGCAACGACATTAAGATACTTGAGATGTTGCCATCCGCACAGCCAGAGCGAACAGAACATTTCTCTGACACAAAAGCAATCCCATCACAGTCTGATTGTGTGTGTCTGTCTGAAAAGGTAACAGCAACCTTTTTCGATGCGGAGTATGAAGAATGGACACAGAAAACCGTGACAATAGCTGATGTGTTGGATAGCGTCTGTGATGACTATACTGTTTTGCCATCCGCACAGCCAGACATAATGTATTATCCACAGGTTGATGGTGTTACCGCATCTATTATTGCACAGCCAGAAATCATACGGTGTAAGGGCTGTAAGTATAGTTCTCCAAACAAGGTTTATGGTTGCCGAATTTATTCTTTTGCAGATGACCTTGACGAAAGAATGTACGCTGATGACTTTTGTAGTAGAGCAGAAAGGAGAACCGATGAGCAGATATGGTGACGCAGATTATGACGATTTGGATTATGAACTTGATGAGTTTTTGAAAAACCATAGACCGTCTGAACTTTTGAAACTTGTCCAAAATGCCGTTGAATGGTGGGAGGAAAAAAACAATGAGCAGACTGATTGATGCGGATGCGCTGATAAACGAGTTTGACCAAACATTTTTAGGCAATAATCCGAGGGGTGTTATCTGAGCAACAATAGAGAATGCACCGACCATTGAGCCTGAACGGAAGAAGGGAAAGTGGATTGATGCGTGGCGTTCCGCAATGGATGGAACAAGGCATTGGTACAGAGAATGTTCTGAATGTTGGTATGAGCGTGATGATGATAACATTGACAAGGACACGAACTTCTGCCCCAACTGCGGAGCAGATATGAGAGGTGAACAGGATGAGTGATTAAATATATAATCCGGTGGCGGAATAGGTAGACGCAGGTAGACACAGCCGATTTTCCGGGTTAGTGGGGCGACTTGAGAGTGAAAATCATGCAAGGTGCAAATCCTTGCCCGGATTATAAAGGATTGTGGACGCACAATCGGGAGTGTCGAGCGAAACTGATGGGCGGCAGTGCCGCAATGCTGTAACG
>JAZNRA010000102.1:0-16020 GCA_045590415.1 Acutalibacteraceae bacterium
CTTCTTTTTTCATTGACTTTTCCTCCGATTGTGTTTTGTGTTTGTGACTGGCAGGTCACTTCTATCTTAACACAATCGGAGGATTTTTCATCGGTAAACCTCTTTTGAACCACGCGACTATCGCGTGGTTTTCGTTTACAAAAAGCGAGCAGGTATAAACCTGCTCGTTTTCTGTTATTACTTATTTTGTCGTCGTGGTCGCGGCCGTCTTGTTCGCTTCCGCATTCACTACCGGCAGATAGGTGTTGCTTTGCAAAAGCTTGATCGCTGCCTGCAGCTGCGTATCCTCCTCGTCTGTCAGCAAATTGAAATACATCTGCTTGTCATACGCCAAATCCGCCGTTTGATCAGGCATCAACCCAACGTCCTTCCAGGTCTCGCCGCTTTGAATGCGGTAAAACACGCCGGTAGAAAGCCGTACGGCCCCTTTATCCGATTGGATGGTGGCGTATTCCTGCGCCGCGGCTTTTCCCTGAGTTGAGGTGCCGACCAAACGCGTTTTGGAGAGATCCTGCAGCACGCCGGCAAACAGCTCCGCCTCACCCACTGTGTTACCGTTTACCAGTGTCACGGACGGCGCGGTCATCTCATACGTGTCGGTCGCACTGAGCGTCACGGTTTCCTCTTTCTTTTGGCAGTCCGCATACGGACCGCGCGGCAGCAGATAATCCAAAATCTCTTGTGCAGCGGTTACCTGCCCGCCCGTGTTGTTTCGCACATCAAACAGGAAATACGTAGCCCCGTTCTGTGTTAATTCGTTGTACACGTTTTTAAACTGCAAGGGCGTGAGAGCATTAAACTCCGCAATACGGATATACCCGATGCTCTCGTTGATCAAGCGGCCCGAAACACTGACTGCCGTGTAGGTGTTAGAAGAAAGCTCCACCGCGGTGGAAGTACCGTTTTGCTGAAAGGTGAGGATCAGTTTCTCGGCCGAGCTGATCTTCGATTGTGCCAGTTCGTAGGAAGCGCCGGTAACTGCTTCGCCATCGATCGCAGTCAAAACCGACCCTTTTTCAATGCCGGACAGAGCAGCAGGCGAGTTTTCGTCTACCGATGAAACGATCAAGTCCGTCCCCTTGGCAGTAACCGTCAACCCAAAACCCGTGCGATTGCCCGCCAAGCGGCCTTGTACCTGCTGATATTCCGTTGCAGACAAATAGCCGGCATACGGGTCCTCCAAGCCGTCAATATATCCGTTTGCCAACGCAGCGCGCAGCTTTTCCTCGTCAATGGTATACCCCTTGCGCGCGGCAGAATCGATCTCGTCAATATAATCGTACATGGCCTGACGCCGGCCGACGTCGCTGACAAGAGAGCTGAAATGCCGCATTGCGAGCACCATCGTGCAGGAGATCGTCAACGCAACCGCCAACAACACCAACGCGACCGTGACACCAAGCGATATCTTTTTATTCATACTCTCTCATCTCCAAATTGTTATGACGGTACGACCACGTAGCCCTTGCCGATCGGATCCACACGGACGTTATCCTCACGCACCTCAAAATGCAGGTGCGCACCGAATGATTGCCCGGTGTTACCGATCACACCGATCTGTGTCGCACCGCCGGTCACGTATTGACCGACCGTAACGCTCGGCGTGTAGCGCATGTGTGCGTACAAGGTCACGATACGAACGCCGTTGGCATCCAGACCGTGATCGATCATGCAGAAATTACCGTAACTGTAATGCATCGACTGCACCTTGATAACCGTGCCGCTGGCAGCCGCCACGATCGGCTCGCCCAGCGCGCGGCCGTTGGCAATGTCGATCGCGCGATGGAAACCGCTGCTGCGTTGTCCGTAACCGGACGAAATGCGTTTAACGGTCGGTGCCGGCCAATACATCTTGCCACCGTATGTACTCGCCGGAGGCGTACCGTTGAGCAAGGCCGCGATCTCACGGTCCAACTCATCCTCGGATGCCTGAATCTGTTGCAGCTTTTTCTCATATGAATTTTGCTGTTTGAGCAAATTGTTTTCTTTGTTTTTAGCAGTAATATAGAGCGCATCCAGCGTATTAAACTGCTTGTCGAGATCGCCCTTGAGCGTCTCGAGCTCCGCTTTGGCGGCCTCTGCTGCTGCCTTTTCCTGCTCTACGGCGTCCTTTTTGATCTGGATCTGCTGCTTCTCGGCTTCCGCCTCGTCACGCAACGCCTTATCGTGCTCCGAAACCGAATTAAGGATCTCCGCTTTCAGCAAATAATCGGCATAGTTTTCAGTACTCATCAACAACTGGAACGACGAATACTGATTGGTTTGCGTGATCGCCTTGACGCGCTTTTTCAGCTTCGTCATGACCTCTTCCATTCTCGCCTCTTTTGCGGCGATCTCCGTGTTCAGTTGCTGAATATTCTCAGTCTGCTCTGCGATCTGCGTATCAATCGCTGCAATCTGCGCCTTATAAGCGTCGATCTGGCTCTCTAAATTGCTGACCTTTTTATACAGCTGATTCACTTCGACCTGCTGATCCTCAATGCTGTCACCCAAACTATCCAGTTGGGCTTCGATTTCTTTTGCCTCCTCTTGCAGCTGTGCCAATTCATTACGCAAGTCATCAACTGATTCCGCAAAGACCCGCTCGGTATGAATCGGTAACGCGAGCAACAACACTGTCAGCGAAAGCATGGACACCGTTCGTAAGATTGTTTTTCGCATCGTTATTCCTCCTTGTACGGTGCGAGAAAATTAATCGGTATTCTCTTTGAGATACCGCCCGATGGAAACCGTACTTCCCAGAACGCCGGTAATGATACCGCCAACCAAAAAGCCGAGCAACAGCTGCCACCAAACCATGGTGAACGGAATAAGTTCTAAACTGCTGCTGAATGTAAAATTCTGTCGAATGGCTTCGTAAACACCAAACAACAAACCATATGACAAAGCGCCTGCTATGCAACCGAGTATGATACCCTCGACCATAAAGGGGAAGCGTACAAACCAGGGCGTTGCACCCACTGAGCGCATGATGGATATTTCGCGGCGGCGGCTGTATACCGTCAATTTAATGGTGTTCGCAATGATGAACAAGGACACGATCAAAAGAAGCGCGATCACCCACACACCAACCGTGAGTACAACGTTGCGCACCTTCACGAGCGTTTTTGACAACGCCTGATCGTAATCGACCTTGTCAATGTTTTCCACCGTTTTCACCGACGACACCGTCTTATCGAAAGCGCTCAGATCTTCAAAACTGATCACAAAGGCATCCTGGAGCGGATTATCCTCCGCTAAATCTTCAAGGAGCTCGCCGAACTCGTCTTTGTAGCGTTCTAAAAGCGCTTCCTTGGAAATATACTCGACCTGCGCCACGTTATCAAGCGCTTCCAGTTCCGCCTTCACGGCGGTCGCACGCTCATCGGTCACGTCAGCATCGGCGTATGCCACCACGACGTTCTGCTGATACGCCCAGTCAAAGGCGTGTTCCACGTTTTCATATACCAAATACGCACAGCCGGTAATCAGCAAGCAAGAGACCAATACGAGAATCGAGGCCGCCGACATAAAGAAATTCTGGCGAAGACTGCGAACGCCCTCTTTCACCAAAAAACGAAGCGTGTTAAACCTCATGGGGCACCTCCTTGCTGTCCGAAACCACAAGACCCTGGTGGATCTGGATCACACGACGACCAAAGGATTTGACCAATTCATGATCATGCGTAACCACCAGCACCGTGGTGCCGCGGCGGTTGATCTCGGTCAACAATTCCATGATCTCATACGATAACTCCGGATCAATGTTACCGGTCGGCTCGTCTGCAATAATCAGCGAGGGATTGTTGACCAGCGCACGCGCCAAGCCGACACGTTGCTGCTCACCGCCCGACAACTCGGGGGGGAAGTTTTTCGATTTGTCCTGCAGACCGACCAGTCCCAACACGTACGGGACGCGGCGGCGGATCTCGCGGTGAGAAGCACCGATGACCCGCATGGCAAACGCAACGTTATCAAATACCGTCATGGTATCGATCAACCGGAAATCCTGAAACACGATACCCATCGCACGGCGCAGATACGGGATCTGGCGCTTCTTCAGCTTGGACAACTTAAAATTGCTGACCACTACTTCACCGGAGGTGGCAACCTCCTCGCGCATAATGAGCTTCAAAAAGGTGCTCTTGCCGGCACCGGATGCGCCGACGATAAACACAAACTCACCGTCTTCAATGGTGATATCAATTCCCTTTAAGGCCTCGTTTCCGGTTTCGTATGTCTTATGTACGTCACGAAATTCGATCAACTACGCTCGCCTCCTTTTACCTTTTACATCATACCGCACGGCTTGCCGCTCGGCAACCATCAGTTTTTGGTAATTGCCGTACGATCAATACTTCACGGGATCCGCCATCAGATATTTCTTGACCATCAGCGCCACCTTGAACACGATGGCATCGTCGAACTCGCGTAAATCCAGTCCGGTCAGACGTTTGATCTTTTCCAGACGGTACACCAGCGTGTTGCGGTGTACGAACAGCTTGCGTGAGGTCTCGGAAACGTTCAGGTTGTTCTCAAAGAACCGCTGAATGGTGAACAGCGTTTCCTGATCCAGCGAATCAATGGAGCCCTGCTTGAACACCTCGCGCAGGAACATCTCGCACAGCGTGGTGGGCAGCTGGTAGATCAGGCGGGCGATGCCCAGATTATCATAACTGACGATCGCCTTTTCGGTGTCAAACACCTTACCGACCTCAAGCGCAACCTGCGCTTCCTTGAAAGAACGCGCCAGATCCTTGATACCCTCCACCGGTGTGCCGATGCCGACGCTGATCGGTGTATAGAACTCACTGCCCAAGGTGTCGGCGATGGACTGTGCCAGTTTTTCCAGATCCTTCGATTCCACCTGCGCGTGCATTTCCTTGACAACGGCAATATCCGCTTCGCCGATATTGATGACAAAATCCTTGTTCTTTTCGGGGAACAGGTTTTGGATAACGTCAAACGCCGAAATATCCGACAACGTCTTGATATGCACCAACAAAACCACGCGGCTGACATCGTTGTTAAAATGCAGCTCGCGCGCTTTCAGATAAATATCGCCCGGCAGAATGTTGTCCATGATCACGTTCTTAATAAAGTTGCTGCGATCGTATTTCTCGTCGTAGTATTGCTTCACGTTGCTAAGCGAGATCGCCAACAATTCGGCGTACTTCGCCGCCAACTCATCGGTTCCTTCCACGAACGCCAAGAACTCACCTTGCGGACGGGCACCGAACAACCGATAGGTATAGCCGCCCTTCGCAAAGGTTTCCTGCGTACCGAACACCTCGCCGAGCGCTACCTCGCAGTTCTCGCCCGTACGCGCCAGATCACTGCAAGCAACCACGGAAAAAGACTCATCTACCACACCGATGGTACGGTCAATGACGTCCTTCATCTGATTGATCATGCCCAAAAACAAACGACTTGCCATTTCTCATTTCTCCTTGTTCTTCGCTTTAACCCACAAATCGGCATTATACACAACTATAGATAGTATCATAATACACGATTTTGACACATTTTTCAAGTATTTATTTTAATCTGTTCCTGCCACACAACAAAAAAGCAGTTCACCCTGCGGTGAACCGTATCTTTTTATAGCCGCCCCGCCTTTACGACCCCGCCGTGACGGAGGGGGGAATCCTCCGTCGCCTCCCCGAAAGCAGAATAACATTGACTTTTGGGGGGCTTTTATGTATAATTATGGCGTATAAGTATGTGTAGCGTATTCCGCAAAGGGAAACGCACAGACAAGAGGATAGGTTATATGCTGGAAACAAACGCTTTGGTAAGACGCTTGTCTATCAATAACAGCAAATTATTAACCCTGAGCGACGAAAACGTCAAGGACATCCAATCGGTTCTGTTGGATATGATGGCTGACTTTGATGCCTTTTGTCGCAAGAACGGGCTTTCTTACTTTTTATGCGGCGGTTCTGCTCTGGGTGCACAGCGGCACGGCGGGTTTATCCCCTGGGATGACGACATGGATGTGGCGATGCCCAGAGCCGACTACGACCGCATGCGCGACCTCTTTTTAGCCGAATACGGCGACCGGTATTGGGTGCAAAGTCTCGACGACGGCAGTAACTACGATCTGCCGTTCATGAAGATGCGTAAAAAGGGCACCCGTTACGTTGAACTTTTTGAAACCGAACCCCGTCAAGCGGGGGTGTTTATCGACGTTTACCCTCTTGAAAACTTACCGGATTTCGCACCGGCCCGCTTTGCACACGGTATAGTTTGCAATTGGTTGCTTTTTTGCTGCTCGTGCGTCAGAATCAATTATAAAAAGCAACTTTATATTGAATACTTCGGCAATCTGCGCGCGGTCAAAATAAAAGCCATCCTCGGCAAGCTTTTAAGCGTTATCCCGCTCAAAACGTGGTGCCGCTTGGCGGACCGCTTTGCATCAAGCTGTAAAAACACCAATTCCAAATTCGTATCCTTCCCCAGCGGAAGGAAGCATTATTTCGGCGAAATGCTCCATCGCACTTCGGTGCTCCCGCCGAAGGAATGTGATTTTGACGGGCATCGTTTTTTTGCGATGTCCAACCCTGCAGAGCACTTGACCACCCTCTACGGTGATTTCGCCACCGTGCCCAAGCAGCACAACCGTGAGCAACATTCCATCCTGACGTTAGACTTAGGAGTCAAGCAATGAACAGATTTTTCTCTGACATTAAAAAATACGCGTCCTATATTGCATACGCCACCAAATCGGACCTGCAGGCAGAAGTTGCCAACTCCTACCTCAACTGGCTTTGGTGGATCCTGGAACCGCTGTGCTTTATGGGCATCTACGCGTTCATCTTTTCAATGTTTTCCAGCAGCAAAGTGGCGTATCTGACCGCTTTCATCTTTCTCGGCATCACCGTCTGGGAATTCTTCAACAAGCTGCTGACTGTCAGCGTCAATCTTGTCCGCAGCAACAAACCGATCGTTTCCAAGGTATATCTGCCCAAATACGTGCTGCTGCTTGAAAAAATGCTGCTTAACGGGTTTAAGACTGCTATCAATTTTGTGATTGTGGCAATACTGATGGTATTGTATCAGGTGCCGCTCACGGTCCAAACGCTGTGGTTTTTCCCGGTACTGCTTTCCTTTGTCATTTTCACCTTTGGCGTTTGCTCCATTTTTCTGCATTTCGGTGTCTATGTCGAAGATTTGACAAACGCCACCAAAATCGGCTTGCGTCTTGTCTTTTACACTGCCGGTGTGTTCTACAATTTAACCGATAAAGTGGCGGCTGCCGTGGGGTATTGGCTGTTGCGCCTGAATCCGATTGCTATGTATATTAACGATATGCGCAACACCCTGCTTTACGGCACAGCCCCCAATTATCTCTGGTTCTGTTTGTGGACGGTCGTGGGCATCGCCTTGTCGATCGGCGGTATTTTGATGATTCAAAAGAACGAAAACAACTATGTAAAGGTGCTTTGATCATGTTAGAAACAGCGATACATATTGAGGACTTGCACGTGAGTTACAAGGAACTCGGTTCCTACTCCATCAAGCGAATGCTCCTGCACGGTAAAAAGAAACAGGAAAAAGCGTTTCACGCGCTCAAAGGAATTTCGCTGGATGTGCCGCAGGGCGAGATCTTGGGGATCATCGGCAAAAACGGCAGCGGCAAATCCACGTTGCTCAACACCGTGGGCGGCGTCTTTTCCGCCGACAGCGGCACCGTCGATCTGGGCGGTCGCAGTGTGTCACTGTTGTCGATCGGCGTCGGCTTTCAGAAAAACATAAGCGGTCGGGAAAACATTATGCTGAACGGCCTGCTGCTCGGCTTCGCCGAACAACAAATTCGCGAAAAGATGCCCCAGATCATCGAATTTTCCGAACTGGGCGACTTCATTGACAAGCCCGTAAAAACCTATTCCAAGGGCATGTACTCCAAATTGGCCTTTTCAATAACGGCTTTTCTGGAAACCGACATCATTCTGATCGATGAAATCTTGAGCGTGGGTGATGAACATTTTAAGAAAAAAAGCGCCAAGAAGATGAAAGAGCTCATTTCCGACGAAAACCGCACCGTGCTGATCGTATCGCACAGCATCAGCACGCTCAGTCAGCTTTGCACCCGCGTGTTATGGCTGCACGACGGTACGATCAAGATGCTCGGCGATACCAAAGAGGTGCTCGCCGCATATCAACAATTCATGTAGACGTTAACGAGTGTTTTAAGGAGTTGCACTATGGTAATTGGCGGTATTTTAGCAGGCGGTCTCGGCACCCGCATGGCAAACGGCGGCTTACCGAAGCAGTTTTTGAAGGTGGCCGGAAAGCCCGTGATCATCCACACCCTGGAGCGTTTTTTGGGCAACAGTCACATCGGCTTCGTCGTTATCGCCATGAACGAAAGCTGGATCACTTACTGTAAGGATATGCTTCGTGAATACGGTCTGGATCGTGACACGGTGCGCATCATTCCCGGAGGGGATTCCCGCTTCGAATCGCTGCTGTGCCTCGCGCGCGAGTGCTTGAATATTGCAGCAGAAAAAGGGTATGACGGCGAGATTGCCATGATCAACCACGACTGTGCGCGCCCGTTTGTATCCGATCGGATCTTAAACGATAACGTCACCATGGTAAATGAATACGACATGGTCACGACGTCTATCCCCACCATCGACACGGTGCTCCTGTCCAAAGACGGAAAGGTCAGCGATTGTGTTCCCGAGCGATCAACCGTTTTCTTGGATCAGGGCCCTCAAACCGTAAAGGTTCGCCATTTTATGCAAGTGGTTGAGTCCCTTTCCGAGGCAGAAAAAGCCAAATACATGGAGGCCGGCCGTCTGTATATTGACAAGGGGTTCCGCGTCGGGATCGTCGAGGGCGAACGCGAGAATTTCAAACTTACGACAAAATTCGATTTAACGTTAGCCGAAATGCTGTTTAACCGTGACGAGAAAAGTAACGATCAGAGGTAACAAGATATGAAAGTTTTAGCTGTAGGTGACGTGTTCATCACCCCCGAAATGATGCAAGAAGCGTTTGAAAAATATGAGACGTTTGACGATTGTCGCTATCTCTTTTTCGGACAAAATACCCGCCGCAAGATGCGCAGCACCGTCAAGACGATCGAACTGGGCGGCCGCGATAAGTGCAAGCTTCCGGATGGCTATTTGGAGGCCGTCGAGGACGCCGAGGTGCTGATGGTGCATTTGTGTCCCGTTACGGAAAAGGTCCTGAAGCGCGCCAAAAAACTCAAATACATTCTCTGCAACCGTGGCGGCGTTGAAAATATCGACGTCGACGCCGCGCGGGACCGCCATGTTAAAATACTGTTTAACCCCGCTCACAACGCAAACGCCGTTGCCGAATTCACCATCGGCACCATGTTCTGTGAACTGCGTAACATCGCCCGTTCGCACATGGCTGTAAAAAGCGGCGAGTGGCGCGAAAAATATCCCAACTCCGGCAGAATTATCGAGCTTCGGAATCTCACCGTGGGTATCGTCGGCTTCGGCAACGTCGGTGAATTGGTTTGCGAAAAACTCAGTGGCTTCGGCTGTAACATACTGGTGAGCAATCTGTTCGAGCCGGAACGCACCAATCCGCGCATTAATTGGAAAAAAGTGCAGTTCGTCGAATTGGATGAGTTGATCACCCGTTCCGACATTATTTCCCTGCACGCGCGCAGCAAAAGCAAAGAGCCCCTGTTCGGTAAACGTGAATTTGAATTGATGAAAAAAACAGCCATTTTCATCAACACCGCCCGTTCGTATATGGTAGATTACGACGCTCTTTACAACGCACTGAACAAGCAGTTAATCGAGGGTGCCGCGATCGATGTGTTTGAAGTCGAGCCGCTCGGAGCAAACCACCCGTTCCTTTCTCTCGACAACATTACGCTTACCAGTCACCGTGGCGGTGACACTGTCAACGCCTATTCCGACAGCCCGGATATGATGCTCTCCGAGCTGATTGGCTTTTTGCAGCAGGGGAAAACGCCGAAATTTTTGATTTAAACAACCCGCTATATAAAAACGTCTTGCACAAGATAACTTGTGCAAGACGTTTTTTCGTTAACGTTCGTCTTCACTTTCAAACAACTCGCCTTTAATGTTCACCTCTCGGAACGGCGCGTTTTCTTCTTCGCCAAACACATATTTGCCAAGATCGATTCGAGCAAAATTGTGCGGGCAACGGCGCTTATCAAACGGCGGCAGCTGCCGATACGATTCGCCGTACGCGTACGTAAGATACGGTACCGGATCCGCAGGAATCGGTGCGGTGATCCCTTCAAAATCGATATACACCACCTCGTCCAATCCCTTGTTGGGAAGCGGATCGGCGTACACCTTTTTGCCTACCGAATCGATCAACCACTCCGCATTCTTTTTGCGGCGATACAGCTTGGCAAAGAAATCAAACACCCCGTTGAAAACGCCCCACGGTATCACACGCAATAAGGGCAGGAAGATTTTCGTAAACGTGTAATGGTACTTTTTACGCGCCTGATTATACCATTTGATTTCCATCAGCACGGTAAGAACGGTCAGCACCAAGCTGTGAAGCTTTTGAAAGACCTTACAGTTGCTCGTCTTGTCATACACCAAAATATCAATAAAAATGCCGTCCTTAAACTCGTTTTTATTCGAATAATTGGTGGAAAAATAGGTGCCGTCCAAACGGACCTTGTCGATGGTGTAATGACTGCCGCTGCTGTTAAAGGTAGACGAGTAGGAAAACTCAGGACCCAACTCTTTCGGACAGACCTTTCGGAATTTCTCAAAATCTTCTCTGAGCATACCGATATCCAAATCGTCGTCCCACGGGATCGACTCTCCCGCGCGCACGGCACCGAGCAGGGTGCCGCCCGCCAAAAAGTATTGAATGCCGTTCTCACGGCAAATACGGTCGATCTCCTGTAACACCTTCACTTCAAGCGCTTGGATTCGCTTGATCTTTCCGCCGTAAAAGGCAACGTTATCCGAGGTGTCGTACGGCTCGCCGGTAAGGTACGCCGCCACGTGCTTGACGCCGACAGCGGTGTAGTCGACCGTCTTCGCACCCAATTTTTTGTATTTCAGGTTGTTAAGTCCCCCGTATGTCGGCTCAAGGTTAGCGGAAAGCTCCACCTTTAACGAGTAGACCTCCGGGTTCGCAAGATAGATCATGCGTTTGATCTCTTCGCGGGAGATCAAATCGCCGGTAACGTTGTAAATGTGCCCTTTGCGCGCTTTTGTTACCAGCATCGCTACGGCGTGGCAAGCAGAGCGAATGTAGGTGACCGTGTGATGCTGTCGGGCGTCCTCGTCGGTTATGCGCACGGTTTTCGTGTTGTAGCACTCCAGAATACTCTCGTTCAGATCAAACGAGGGCGTATGTGCCGCGTCGGGGGCAAACACGTTATCGAAACGGGCAAGCATAATGTCGACATCATCGGCAGAGACCGCCGCACGGCAAACCTTTTCCACGTCAAGATAATACTCGATTTCCGGTGTCCGTTCACACTGCTTTTCAACGTAATAGCTGTATTCACGCTCTGAAAGCGTTTTGACCTCCGATGAAAAAGGCGGTATGGGAGGAAGCAACACCGAAACCACGCACTTGGTACGCTTGGCAGATTTCAACAATCCGGTGATAGTCCGAAGTGCGGCAAGTGTGCTGTCCTTATTGCCGAGTCCGTCCACACAATCCACAAAAAAGAAAACTACGTCGTCGTTATTAAGCCGTTGCACCGCATCCAACACAGCAACGTCCTCAACGCCCTCAAGCGACGCCTTGCGGCGGTCGGTTTCGGCACCGGTCGTCAGATAAGTGATCGATTGAAACGTAGAGAGGGCAGCGTTAAGTTGCCCGAACGATGTAAGCAAATAATCACAGATAAACGAACTGTCACCGGCAAAAAAAACGCGTTTTGCCTTGGCTTTAACCTTAATGGAAGTGAAAGGGACTTTGAGCGCGTCCGTGAGCATCGCCTGCTCGTTTTGCATAATCAACTCTTTCAATACACTTCGCTCCTTTTGAACGTATCACCAATCCAATATACCATTTCTCCGACTTTTTGTCAATCTTCGCAGGGTTTCAACACTCCCTTGAGCACCAACCCCGCAAGCCGTAATCGCCCGCACAAACCCAAAGCAACACCGGTAGGGCGGAGCTTGCAGCGGATTTTCCCGCAGCCAAAGCTTGACAAAACAAAAACCGCCGCACAACTTGTCGTTGTGCGGCGGTTATTTTGTTTATCAGTTGGTAATGGTCTGCTCGGTGTCTTTGTCGAACAGATGGATCTTGTTGTTGTCGATAACCATATCGATCTCGTCGCCGGGGCGAGCGGTCGAGGTGGGCTCAACGCGTGCAATCATGCTGCTGCCTTCCGAATCAACATACAGGAAGATCTCGGCACCCATCAACTCGGTAACCTCCACCTTCGCTTTGATGCGGCAATCCGCAAACGCCTCCAGGTGACGCGCCTCGTCGTGAACGTCTTCCGGACGGATACCCATGACGACCTCTTTGTCAACATAGTTCTCGAGAACACCGCCCTCGTTCTTGGAATCCGGCAGCGGGATATCGTACTTGATACCTCTCTTGGTCTTGGTATCCTCAGAACCGAACTGAGCAAAGAACTTGCCGTCCTTCTTGATGATCTTCGCATCAATGAAGTTCATCTGGGGGCTGCCGATAAAGCCGGCAACAAACATGTTGCCCGGACGCAGATACAGGTTGTTCGGGGAATCGACCTGCTGGATCAGACCGTCCTTCATAACGACGATACGGTCACCCATGGTCATAGCTTCGGTCTGGTCGTGGGTAACGTAGATGAAGGTCGTACCCAATTTCTGGTGCAGCTTGGAGATCTCCGTTCTCATCTGTGCACGCAACTTAGCATCCAAGTTGGACAGCGGCTCGTCGAGCAAGAAGACTTTCGGCTCACGCACGATCGCACGACCGAGCGCAACACGCTGACGCTGACCGCCGGACAACGCCTTCGGCTTTCTGTCGAGCAGGTGAGCGATATCCAAAATACGAGCGGCCTCTTCCACGCGGCGTCTAATCTCCTCTTTCGGAGTTTTACGCAGCTTCAGACCGAACGCCATGTTCTCAAACACGGTCATGTGCGGATACAGTGCGTAGTTCTGGAACACCATCGCAATATCGCGATCCTTCGGCGCCACGTCGTTGACCAGACGGTCACCGATGTAAAGCTCACCGCTGGAGATCTCTTCCAAGCCGGCGACCATACGCAAGGTAGTGGACTTACCGCAGCCGGAAGGACCGACCAAGATGATGAACTCTTTATCCTTGATCTCCAGATTGAAATCGGAGACAGCGGTCACGCCGCCTGGATATTTCTTGTAAATGTTTTTCAAAGACAAACCTGCCATTTTTAATGACCTCCACATTCTTTCGTCCTGGGACGATTGTAGGCACGTAAACACGCCCTTTTCTACTTTCCTTATTGTAACAGAATCTTCGTTAATTTGCCATTCTTATTATACACAAACTTTTTTCACTTTTTTATCAGTGTTGAACAAATTTGTTTCAGTATTCAAACGATTCGCGTTCTTCGTCGGTCAAAAAGCGGCTTTCTCCCTCCGCAAGGGACGGATCCAGCACGAGTTTTCCGATAGAAATTCGCTTAAGCCACGTAACCCCGCGGTCCAGCACACCGAACATGCGCTTGATCTGGTGGTACCGTCCTTCCGTGATACGCACCTCGGCAAGCGGCTGCTCCCCGTTCTCCAAAATAAGAAGCTCGGCGGGACGGCACCGCGTTCCGTCTGCCAAGGTAATGCCTTCGGCAAACGCACGGCAATGCTCGTCACAGAGCGGCGCGTCCAGCCGCACCTGATACCGTTTTACGATCTCCCGTTTCGGCGCCAATATCCGATGAGCGAGATCGCCGTCATCGGTAAGCAACACCAACCCGACCGTGTCCTTGTCCAAGCGCCCGGCGGGGAACAGATTTTTGCGCTTCATCTCCTCCGGCAGCAGATCCACCACCGTCGGCACCTTCGGATCGCGCGACACGCAAAGGATCCCTGCCGGCTTATTCATCATGATGTACACGTATTGCCGATAGCAAAGCGGTTGCCCCGCCACCGTCACCACGCAGGTATCGGCGTCGTATTTTGCAGACGGCGAACGGCAAACGACGCCGTCCACCGTCACCTGACCTGCTCGGATCAACCGCACCGTTTCGCTGCGGCTGCGCGTCCCCTGCGAAGCGATCAGCTTATCCAAACGCTGCACCGCCACACTTCCTTTCTATCCGACGGGATGTATATCCCCCTCACATTCCACGTCACCGGCGACGATGCGATCACGGTAGACGTACAGGTGTGCTTCGCCGCCGTCTGCCGTTTGATAGCTGTACAAGCGCACACGCTTGCCGCCATACGCCGTGAGCGACCGCCCCACCGTTTCCTGCAGCGCATCGTACCGTAAACGCGCCTCATCCGGCTCGTCAGGGATACGCACCTCGCGTATCTCCTCGCTGTTTTCGGTGATCTCGACCCCAAGCGCGCGCAGATACGCTATCCGCTCCTCGCTGCTCGTCACGCGCGTCGCCGAGACGGCAACGCTCTGCTTCGGCAATACCGCCGCCGTTACCGCCGCCATCGCCACGACCGCAACACAGCCCAACACGGACAAGATCTGCCGATAACCGGTTTTCACGGAAAAGACAAACATGCACCCACATCCTCTACACAATACTGGTAGTACATGTCTATTCCGTTCTTCTCTATTTTATGAACAGGAGTTCCTTGGGACTTTTGGTCAGATTGCGACAACCGCTTTCCTCGATCAGTACCATGTCCTCAATACGGACGCCGAACCGCCCCTCTAAGTAAATACCCGGCTCCACCGTCACGATGTTGCCGACCTGCAACCGCTGTTCTCCCGCTGCAGCCGACAAGCGCGGCTCCTCGTGGATCTGTACGCCCACGCCGTGACCCGTCGCATGCCCAAAACGGTCGCCGTAACCGGCGCTTTCGATCACGCGGCGCGCCGCCGCATCGCCCTCGACACAGGGAAGCCCCGCCTTGAGCACTCCGAGCGCTTCCCGTTGTGCTTTCAACACCGTATCGTACACGTGCCGTTGCTCTTCGCTGACAGCACCCATAGCGACCGTACGCGTCATATCGGAATGATAGCCGTCTACCACCGCGCCGAAATCCATCGTGATAAAATCGCCGCGTTCGATCGGCTTATTTGTCGGGACACCGTGCGGCAACGAGGTGTTGGCACCCGATACCACGATAAAATCGAACGCCGCACGTTCGGCACCGCGTTTGCGGATATAAAACTCCAGCTCCAGCGCGATCTCCCGCTCGGTCATGCCCTCGCGGATAACCTGCACGATATGGTCAAAGCCCTCCTCGGCAAGCGCCTGCGCCTGCAAGATCTTGCCGACCTCGTACTCGTTTTTAACCGCACGCATGTCACAAAGCCACGCATCCAAATCAGCGGATACGTCAACGGCAACACCGTCAAGCTGCCCGCGCATCCGCTCCAAAAACGAAACCGACGTTTCGGCGGCTTCCAACAGGATCTGCCGCAGCCCGCAGTGCTCCGCAATTTCGCGCAGCGCCTCCGAAAGCCGTGTAATCACGCGGCACTCTAAGCCGTGCACGGTCTGTCTTGCCGTTTCAATATACCGAAAATCCGTTAGAAAATAACCTTTTTCCCGCGTGATCAGCAAATAACTGTCCCCCGACGGAAAGCCGGTCAGATACTGAATGTGATGTTTCGCCGTAATCAGCGCCGCCGTATCCTCGGCAGGCAGCAAACGGCTCAGCCGTTCCACTCTTCTTTCCATATCACTTGCCCTCGTACAACCGCATCAGCGTGCGGGCGTCCTCCGCCTGGGTGCCGTCCGACTCGCAAATAAAGGTGGGGGTCAGTCCCCGCTCGCGTATGAGCTGCATCAGCGGCGCGGGATCCGGCCCAAACACCGTATCCTCAAACGTCAGGTGCCGTTTCTCGCCGCCCTTTGTATATTCGATCTTGGAAAAATGAGCGTGAAACGTTGCCGCACGCTCGGCACCCAGGTCGCCCAGCAAACGGTCGAGC
>JAZNRA010000103.1:0-15124 GCA_045590415.1 Acutalibacteraceae bacterium
CAGCGTTATTCTACGACAGGGTGTTTATTTCCGTGTCTATTTTTCTGGTAGCAGTCCAAGCATTCGCAGGGGCGTTTTCTTACTTTTTATTATTGTTTACTTCCTTTGGCGCCGCCGAGTGATACGGAGGAAAGAAGGTTCGTCTCGTAACTGAAATTCAATGCCTCACGGTTACGGTGCCGCTTGAAAGCTAACGCAATCATCTCATCCAACAGTTTATCAAACGGCAAGCCGGTTGCTTCCCACAGATAGAATGAAAGAGATCCGGGAATCGTATTGATCTCGTTTACCCACAGTTCTCCGCTTTCGGGGTTATTCAGGAAATCAATACGCGCTACGCCGCTGCAGCCGAGCGCGCGGAACGTTTTGACGGCCAGTGCTTGCACCGTGCTTGCCATTTCGTCGGGAATATCGGCAGGACAACGGCGCTTCAGATCCGACATGCCGCCGGATTTACCCGATTTTGAGTTTTTTCCGCCGCTCAGGTATTTATCGCGGTAACTTAATATTTCATCACTGTTGACCGGTTCTTCGCAAACCGAGGGGCGCGCATCGTCGGCATCGCCTAACACGGCGCAGTTGATCTCGCGCAACGGTGTAACGGCTTTTTCCACTAAAATGCGAGTCGAGAAGCCGAACGCCTCGTCTAAGGCGGCCATCAGCTTTTCACGGTTGTCGGCACGGGAAATGCCGACCGAGGAACCTAAATTGACCGGCTTGACGATCACCGGATAACCGATGGCGTTTTCAATACGATCGGCTACCGCTTCACCGTTTAAAGCGTATTCTTTTCCGGAAAACGGCAGTGCGGGAAGCACCGGAATACCGGCGTGATTAAGAGCGGCCTTCATTAAGTACTTATCCATGCCGATGGCGGAGGCCATGACGTCACAAGCGGCATAGGGGACACGCAGCATTTCCAGCATGCCCATCAGCGTGCCATCTTCAACGTTGGTGCCGTGTACGGCGGGAAGTGCCACCTCAAAGGAACCGATCAGATTATTGCCGAATTTTTTCATGGGATAGCGAATCATATCCACACCGTTTTCCGACGGGACCAACAGCACCTGCGTTGCGGCTTCAAGACAAGCTTTCATGTCGCGATAGGTCTCGATCTTGCCTAATTCCTCACCGGTATAAAACCGATTATCCTTGGAAACGTACAACGGGATCGGGTCGTACTTCTCGCGGTCCAGGGCACAAAAGGCCTGAATACCCGTGATGATCGATACCTCGTGTTCAACACTTCGTCCGCCGAACAGAACGGCAACTCTGGTTTTCATGGTAAAAACACCTCTCAAAAATTATCCGGTAAATCGTTTTCCAACAATACGATGCGGGCACCCTTTGACGGCACTTGCGCCAATGTCTGCAAGCCCTCGTTCAGCGTTGGTACCACCAAGATCCGTTCCTCGGGAAAGCCGGCGGAAAGCAGTCCTTCTTTAAGGGGGGGAGCTTGCTTGATACCGACCAAGATGGCAAAGTCACAGCAATCGGCGGCATAGGCACCAAGCTCGCGGTTGAGTGCATCCTGCCGCTCACCCAATTCGACCATGCCGGGAGTGACCAAGATACGTTGAGCGTCAAATTGCTTCAGCACGTCCAAAGCGCCGCGAAAACCGGCAGGATTGGAATTATACGCGTCGTCAATATAGCCGTTTGGAAGCAGTTGTAAGCGATGCTCTACCGGCTTGAGCAAACGCACAGCGTATACCATTTCGCTTAAAGGAATACCTAAACGGTGCGCTACCGCGATGCACCCGGCCAAGTTTTGAATGTTATGGGCGCCGAGCAGTTTGGTAGTGAAGGTCTGCCTCTCATCGCCAACCGCGACCGTAAAGGTGGAGCCGGCAAGCGAGACCTGCAGATCTGTCACGCGTACGTCGCCGTTTTGCAAACCGTAGAGGACGGTGGGGCAGAGCGGGCGCTTTTGTAGCAAACGGTTTTGAATATGCAAATTATCCCCACAAGCAAACAGACAGCCGTTTTCCTTAAGAGAGTCGGCCAACTCGAATTTGGTGGCGATAATGTTATCGATCGTCTTGAAGGTTTCCAAATGCTGTTCGCCGACTGAAGTGATGATACCGTATTGCGGCAATACCAGATCGCAGATTTCTTTGATATCCCCAACGTTTTTAGCACCCATCTCGGCAATAAACACCTGATGTGAGGGACGCAGCCGTTCACGGATCGTACGCACCACGCCCATCGTCGTGTTATAACTCTCCGGTGTCATTAACACATTATATCGGACGGAAAGCAATGCGTGCAGGAAGTTTTTGGTACTGGTCTTACCGTAACTGCCGGTGATGCCGATAACGGTCAAATCGGGACGCAGTTTTAAACGGTGGCGTGCATCTTGTACGTAGCGGTTGGCGATGGCTTTCTCAAGAGGGATATTGATGTGATTTGCCAACCCCACCAACACAAAGGGTGTGAGGGAGAGCACGCACGAAAAACCGATAGCGCGCAGATACACCAGGAAATAGCAAACGGTAAGGATGATCGCCGTCAAAAGGAATTCCGTGACAAACAACCGCTTCACACGTGCCGTGACGACCAGCGATTTTTTTGCTTTTTTCGGAACGTTGAGCAGTGCCGTTATCAGTAACACAACAGCGCTGACAATGTAACTGTACAATTCCGGTAAAAACATGGCGAGGATCAGTGTTGCCGGCAGCATGGTGCGTATCTGCACGATTTTCTTATCGTTGTCGGTGCACCACTTACGGTAGCGTTCCGGCCGATAGGAATTGAGCTGCAGCATATGTGTGAAATAGATGGACTGCAGAATGACGTTTAGTGCTGCACACAGCAGCATGGCTAGTTTTGCAATGATCATGTGTTATTCTCCTTGTAAAAAGGAATCCAATACCCGACGGCATCGGCCGAAGCTTTCGGCGAAGGCATAATGCCCACCGTCAAGAACCACCAACCCGGAATCGGGGATATGCTGTTCCATTATTTTTGCGTCACGCAGGGGCGTGGCGGTATCGTCCTTTCCCCAGATCAGCAGAGTGGGAACGTTGATGCGGGGTAAAAGAGGGGTGACGTCGGTTTTCAGAGCGATCACCATACTTTGCCGCATCACGGGGCTTGCCTGCTTGTAATCAGATGAGCCAAACCGCTTTTGTGCCTTTTCCACCGCATTTGGGAAAAGCGAACGGATACCGGGCAATGTTGCAAGATGTTTGATACATTTGAAAGTATATACCCGCAGGTAATAGGTGAGAGAATGTTTTGCAGGAATACCGGCAGAGTCCAACAAGATTGCTTTGGTTATGTCCAGCGGACAATCCTCTCGTGCAAGCAGGTCGATCAAAACGCGTCCGCCGTTGGAGTGACCCATGCCGATCACCTCGGTGACTCCCAGCGCTTCGGTAAAATTGAGCACGAAATCGGCAAAGTCTGACGGTGTGTAAGGACGGTCGGGCTCTTCGGATCCTCCAAATCCCGGGAGATCGGGAACGAGAACGCGGCAATAGGTGGACAAATGATCGGTTAACAGATGATACAATGTGCCGTCAACGCCCCAGCCGTGTAACAACAGAATCGTTTGTGCGCCGTTGCCTTGATCAATGTACCGAACGCGTTTTCCGTTTAGGGTGATCTCCAAATCCCCACCTCCTTCGCATACGTTTAATATCTTACCATATTATAGTAAAAAAATCAATGCACAAGAAAAGTATATGCGAGAAAAAAGTTTTTTATAAAAAGGGCTTGACCTATTGCAAAAAGTGTGTTAGACTATTCCTACCTCAAAAGGGGTTTATTTTTTTGCGCTGTTTTTTAAAAACCGTGTGTGCCCCTGAGGGAGGCTCAAAAACCCATTATTAAAAGGGAATTATTGGAGGTGCCGTTATGAGAGTCAAAGTGACCATGGCTTGCAGCGAGTGTAAGCAACGCAACTACAACACCATGAAGAACAAGAAGAATGATCCGGACAGACTTGAGATGAACAAGTACTGCCGCTTCTGCCGCAAGCACACTGTGCACAGAGAAACCAAGTAAGCAACGGAAGGAGAAACAAGCGATGGTATTTTGGGGATTTATTTTGGCGGTGGCCGGTTTGCTCACCGTTCTCGTGACCTTCCTCAGCAGCTTGAACATCTTTTCCGATATAAGTGCACATGGTTTCGGCGCATGGATCAGCTGTTTCTTTGATCCGGATTATTTAACCGGTAAGAAGATCGCGTTCTTTATCGCGGTGGTTCTGTTCGTCGTCGGTGTCATCTGCTTTTTCGTCGGTCGCGCTCGCTCGAAGAAAACCGGTGAAGCGGATGCCAAAGCGGACAAGAGCGTTAAGTTTTTGCGCGATTTGAAGGGCGAGTTCAAGAAGATTACCTGGCCGACCTTCCCCGCAGTTGTACGAAACACCGGTGTTACGCTGGTGCTGTGCATCATTCTCGGACTCATCATTTGCCTGATTGATCTTGGCCTTGGTGCGTTGATTGATCTGTTGCTTTCGTTGGGTTGATAGGGGGGACATCCATGGCTGATGAGGCAAGATGGTATGTCGTTCATACTTATTCCGGTTACGAGAATAAGGTAGCGACCAATCTGGAAAAGATTGTCGAAAATCGCAAACTTCAGGATTGGATCCACGAGATCTCCATTCCGACGGAAACCGTCACGGAAATCAAAGACGGTGTGAAGAAGGAAGTGGAGCGTAAGATCTTCCCGGGCTACGTACTCGTCAAAATGGTGATGAGCGACGAATCCTGGTACGTTGTACGCAACACGCGCGGCTGTACCGGTTTTGTCGGCCCGAACGGCAAACCCACTCCGCTTACCGAAGAAGAGGTCGCGGCACTGGGAGTCGAAAAACATCCGATCGAGATCACCTACCAAGTCGGCGATATGGTCAACATTATCGACGGTCCGCTGGAGAATTTCTCCGGCCGTGTGGATGAGATCGATCTGGAGAAGAACAAGGTCCGCGTGACCGTGTCCATGTTCGGCAGGGAAACGCCTGTCGAGTTGGAACTGGATCAGGCGGAAAGCATGGAATAACACATTCCATCATTACAAACGAGGGTACGGGCAAATCGCCCTTTCCTGTGCGTCGGACACTTTTCCGACTGTGGGAGGTATGACGCATCGTATGGTGCAAGAGCATGCCGCCATACCACAATTTTTGGAGGTGCAAGAAAAATGGCTCAAAAGATCAGCGGGTACATTAAACTGCAAATTCCGGCGGGTAAAGCAACGCCGGCACCCCCTGTTGGCCCTGCGCTTGGTCAGCATGGTGTGAACATCATGGCTTTTACAAAAGAATTCAACGAGCGCACTAAGAATGATGCAGGTCTTATTATTCCGGTTATCATCACCGTGTATGCGGACCGCTCCTTTACGTTCGTTACGAAGACCCCTCCGGCAGCTGTTCTGATCAAGAAGGCATGCGGCATTGAGACCGCTTCCGGTGTTCCGAACAAGACGAAGGTTGCCAAGATTACCAAGGAGCAGATCAAAAAGATCGCCGAGACCAAGATGCCTGACCTGAATGCCGCATCTATCGAAGCTGCCATGAGCATGGTAGCCGGTACGGCTCGCAGCATGGGCGTTGAAGTTGTCGACTGACATTGACGTTCCGGGTGGGAGGAACCACTGAAAATTCCGATTTTACCACTCATGCCAACCGCGACAACGAGTCGTGTGGATGGTAACTAACAGGGAGGAAAAAACCTAATGAAACATGGTAAGAAATACGTCGACAGCGCGAAGCTGATCGACCGTGCCGCACAGTACGATGTGGCAGAAGCTCTGGATATTGCCGTAAAGACCGGCAAAGCCAAATTCGACGAGACCGTTGAGGTCCACGTTAAACTGGGTGTTGACAGCCGTCACGCCGATCAGCAGGTCCGCGGTGCGGTCGTTCTGCCGCACGGTACCGGTAAAAACCTCCGCGTTCTCGTGTTCGCGAAGGAAGACAAGCATCAGGCCGCTCTGGATGCCGGCGCCGATTATGTCGGCGGCGACGATCTGGTTGCTAAGATCAACGGCGGTTGGATGGATTTCGACGTTGTTATCGCAAGCCCTGACATGATGGGACTTGTCGGTCGCTTGGGTAAAGTGCTCGGTCCCCGTGGTTTGATGCCGAACCCGAAGGCCGGTACGGTTACCCCGGACGTTGCAAAAGCCGTTACCGAAGCGAAAGCCGGTAAGATCGAGTACCGTCTGGATAAAACCAACATCATTCACTGCCCGATCGGCAAGGTTTCTTTCGGCGTAGAGAAGCTGCAGGAGAACTTTGATGCTCTGCTCGGCGCGATTGTTCGTGCGAAACCCGCCGCTGCCAAGGGTCAGTACATTCGTTCTTGCACGGTCGTGACCACGATGGGCCCCGGCATCAAGATCAACCCTGCTAAAGTCGGCTGATAAAAAAGCTTGCATTTTAGCAAAACATCTGTTATACTGACTATTGCTGTTTTCCACAGACAGCGGGTGTGCCTGTCTTAGGTGCTGAAAGTTGCCCGCCGAGGTTGACGGTAATGCAAGACCTTTGTGGTCAATTTGTGTTATCACCACCCTTTCTGTGTAAACGGAAAGGGTGTTTTTCTTGGAAAAACGGCATGTTATTCATGGTCTGACAGGAGGTGAAATGAAAATATGCCGAGTGAAAAAGTATTGCTGGAAAAGCAAGAGGTAGTTGCCAAACTCACCGAAAAGCTGACCGCTGCGAAGGCCGGTGTCGTCGTCGACTATTCCGGTATCACCGTGGCAGAGGATACTCTTCTCCGCCGCAAGCTGCGTGAAGCGGGTGTTGAGTATGCAGTTGTCAAAAACACACTGCTGGGACGCGCTGCTGAGAACGCCGGTTACGGTGATCTGAAGAGCGTGCTGGAAGGCACCACCGCTATTGCTACTTCTGACAGCGATGAACTGGCTGCTGCCAAAGTTTTGTGTGAGTATGCTGAGAAGAATGAAAACTTCAAAGTTAAAGCCGGTTTCTTCGAGGGGAAAGTTGTTGACCCCGCAACCGTCCAAAGTCTGGCAAAGGTACCCCCGAAAGAGGTGCTGTTGTCCATGTTTATCGGCGGACTCAACAACATGGTGGCCGGTTTGGCCCGTGCGCTCAACGCTGTTGCTGAAAAGCAGGGCGAAGGTGCTGCAGAGGCGTAAAAACGTCTTTGAATTTTAAAAATTATCTAAAAATTTAAACGGAGGTATTATCATGTCTGAGAAAATTACTGCCATGATCGAAGAGATCAAGGCACTGACCGTTCTGGAACTGAACGAGTTGGTTAAAGCTATTGAGGAAGAATTTGGTGTTTCCGCTGCTGCTCCTGTTGCCGTTATGGCCGGTGGCGCTGCTCCTGCCGCTGCTGCTGAGGAGAAATCTGAGTTTGATGTTGTTCTGGCTGAAGTCGGTGCGAACAAGATCAACGTTATCAAGGTTGTCCGTGAAGTTACCGGTCTGGGCCTGAAAGAGGCGAAGGATCTGGTTGACGGCGCTCCGAAGACTATCAAAGAAGCTGCCGGTAAGGACGAGGCAGAAGAGATCAAAAAGAAGCTGGAAGAAGCCGGCGCCAAAGTCGAACTCAAATAAGTTTGATTTTACACAAAAAAGCACCATCTGCGGATGGTGCTTTTTTCTGCGCTTTGGGGGACTTCTCTATTGATAAATTCGTCTGTTTGTGGTACAATTAGCACTGATTAGGGGGGGTAATTATGATCAAGCCGGAAGCGCGCAAAGCGATTTCTCTCGGAACGCTGTGCGCTATATCCTATTTGACGGTGTATTTTTCCCGCAACATTTTAAGTGCCGTTTCTCCCGATATTGTGGAACAAAACGTGTTTAATAATGAGCAATTGGGCATCTTTTCCTCATTGTTTTTCATAACCTACGCCATCGGTCAGTTTATTAACGGTATCGTCGGAGACAAAATCAAGGCAAAGCATATGCTCAGTTTCGGTTTGTTGCTTGCCGGTGTTGCAAGTTTGGCGTTTGTTTTTGTTACCGATGTTCTTATATTGTCGTACATTGCTTACGCGCTGGTCGGCTTTTTCCTGTCAATGATCTATGCACCGATGACAAAAGTTGTTTCGGAAAACACTTCGTTGATCTATGCGGAACGCTGTAGTTTAGGATACACTTTTTCCGCTTTGTTCGGCTCACCTCTTGCCGGTTTGGCGGCACTGTTTTTGCCGTGGCAGGGCGGTTTGATCCTTTCCGGCGCTTTGCTCGCTTTGATGGGCGTTGTGTGCCTTGTTATGTTCCGTGTTTTTGAACACAGAGGATATATTAAGTACCATCAGTATGACCGCCCAAAACAGGAGGGTAGCAGCTTTCACGTGTTGTTTGAACGCCAGATTGTGCGCTTTACGGTGGTATCGTTTGTTACCGGCATTATTCGTACTGCGGTGGTGTTTTGGTTTCCCATTTATTTGGCGCAATATCTCGGTTACTCTACGAGCACCTCATCGTTGATCTTTACGATCGCCACACTTGCCATTTCCGCATCCGCCTTTTTGGCGATCATGGTACATACGTTGGTGAAGCGCAATCTCATTTTAACAGAATTTATCGGATTCGTATGCGCTTCCGTTTGTTTCCTTTTATTGTTTTTTGTTCACATTCCATGGCTGAATGTTATTTTGCTTTCTTTGGCGATTTTGGCATCCAACACTTCGGCGTCTGCTATGTGGAGCATTTATTGCCCGAGTCTGCGCGATACCGGCGTGGTCTCCGGCGCAACCGGCTTTTTGGATTTCGTTAGCTATATGGCGGCGGCGGTATCCTCATCCGTGTTCCCGCACGTCGTTGAGTTCATTGGTTGGAACGGCTTGATTTTAGTGTGGTTTGCTTTGGTCGCCATCGGTGCAGTGGCAACATTGCCCATCAAGAAGCGAAAGGGGTAAGCACGATGTTAAATGATTATTGGAAACAATTTAAAAGCGGTACGGACATCCGTGCCGTTGCAATGGACGGTGTTGACGGTGAACCTTGCACACTTACCGATGAAACGGTGGAACGCATCATCGCTGCGTTTGCTTGTTGGCTATCCGAAAAAGCGGGGAAGTCTTGTGCTGAATTGACCGTCTCGGTCGGTCGTGACAGCCGCTTATCCGGTCCGCGTATTAGCGATGCCGTGACCCGCACTCTGCGCGCAGGCGGCATTCGCGTTCTTGATTGCGGTCTTTCGTCGACGCCCGCTATGTTTATGACAACCGTTGATCTCGGCTGCGATGGTGCCGTACAGATCACGGCAAGCCACCATCCGTGGCACCGAAACGGATTGAAATTCTTTTTGCCGAACGGCGGTATCGAGGGCAGTGACGTGACGGCGATTTTGGAAAAAGCTCAGATCGGGGAAAAGCCGATACCTGCTGACGGAGTGATTGAACAAGTACCGTATATGGTGCAGTATGCTTCGCGCTTGCGCGAGTTGATCGTGAAAGAATCCCACAACGGCGAAAAGCCGCTTGCCGGTTTGCATATCGTGGTAGATGCGGGTAACGGTGCCGGGGGCTTTTATGCGAACGAGGTGTTAGCTCCGCTTGGTGCCGATATATCCGGCAGTCAATTTTTAGATCCCGACGGTTCGTTTCCGAACCATATCCCCAATCCCGAAAACCCCGATGCCATGGCGTCGGTCTGTGCCGCGGTAAAAGCGGTCCAAGCGGATCTCGGCATTATTTTCGATACCGACGTTGACCGTGCCGGATGTGTGGGTGCTGACGGCCGCGAGATCAATCGTAACCGTTTGGTTGCGCTTGCATCGGCGATTGCGTTGCAAGGAAACGACGGCGGTACGATCGTGACCGATTCGATTACCTCCACCGGACTTAAAACGTTCATTGAACAGACGTTGGGCGGAGTGCACTGTCGGTTTAAGCGCGGGTATAAAAACGTCATCAACGAGGCCTTGCGGTTAAATAACGAAGGCGTCAATGCACCGCTTGCCATCGAAACGTCGGGACATGCCGCGTTGCGAGATAATTACTTCTTGGATGACGGTGCGTATTTGAGTACCAAGATCATCATCAAAGCCGTGCAACTGGCAAAAGAGGGCAAGACGTTGGACGATTTGATTGCTGCGTTGCCCGAACCGGCCGAGGGCTGTGAGGTGCGGTATGCCATTACGGAACCCGATTTTAAGGCATACGGAGAGCGCGTGTTACGCGATCTGGAGATATACGCCGCCGAACATGGCTGGCAGGTTGCCGAGGACAGCCGCGAGGGAGTGCGCGTGAACTTCCCGAAAGGTGAGGGCGACGGATGGTTTTTGTTGCGACTCAGCGTACACGACCCCGTTATGCCGCTGAATGTGGAAAGCGATACGGCGGGCGGTTGTGACGTCATTTTCTCGCATTTAACACCCTTTATAGAAAAACAACCCGCACTTCGGAGGAAATAAGGATGGAATGGACAGAAATTCAGATTCGTGTTCCCACCGCTGATACCGATGAAGCGGCGGCGATTGCGAATATGATCGTGCCGTACGGTATCTATATCGAGGATTACAGCGACCTTGAACAAGGAGCGCGCGAGATCGCACATATTGATTTAATTGACGAAGACCTCTTAAAGCGTGATCGTACCGTGACTTGTATTCACATTTACATCGAGCCGCAGGAAAACCCCACCGAAGCGATCGCCTTCTTGCGTGAGCGCTACTCGGCGGTCGGGATTTCGTCGGAAGTGGTTGCCGATACCGTTAGTGAGCAGGATTGGGCAAATCAGTGGAAACAATATTTCAAACCGCTCGCGGTGGGTGACCGTTTGCTGATCTGCCCGACGTGGGAGCAAGCGGATAACCCCGACGGCCGCTTGGTACTCTCCATCGATCCCGGTATGGCATTCGGCACGGGCGGTCACGACACCACCCGTATGGTGTTGGAAGCCATGCAACCGCATTTAACACCCGATAGTGCGGTGCTGGACGTCGGTTGCGGAAGCGGCATTCTGTCCATTGCGTCATTGCTGCTCGGTGCGAAGACGGCGACCGGTGTAGATATTGACGCATTAGCCGTCAAAACGGCGATTGAAAACGGTGAACTTAACGGTATGCGCGCACCGCGTTATACGATTTTAGAGGGTGATCTGGTTGAACAGATCAGCGGCGAGTACGACGTCGTGCTTGCCAATATCGTTGCGGATGCAATCAAACTGCTGTCACCCGCTATTCCGAAATTTTTAAAGTCAAACGGTATCTATATCGTCTCCGGAATCATTGCCGAGCGCGGTGAAGAGGTGGAAGCGTGTCTTATCGAATGCGGATTTACGGTGACCGAACAGTATGAGCACGGCGGGTGGCTGTGCTTCGTTTGCAGAAAGGATTAACGTTATGTCGCGCTTTTTCGTTGCTCCGTTTGACGGCGATACCGCCGTTATCAGCGGGCAGGACGCTCATCATATTGCGCGTGTATTACGTATGCAGGTCGGCGATCCGCTGACACTGTGCGACGCACACGGCACGGATTACGCGTGCGAGATCTTATCCCTCGACGATGGTGAGGTGTCCTTGCGCGTATGTGATCGCATGCCGTCGGCGACCGAGCCGACCACGGCGGTGACGTTATACCAAGGAATCCCCAAAAGCGAAAAGATGGAATGGATCATTCAAAAATGCGTCGAGATCGGTATTACCCGCATTGTTCCGGTTGCCATGTCGCGTTGCGTCGTTAAGTTGAATGCTGCAGACGCTGAGAAAAAACGGGCGCGGTGGCAGAAGATTGCCGCGGGTGCTGCGGAGCAAAGCGGCAGAGGCATCATTCCCGAGATCGCTGCGCCGATCTCGTTTAACACCATGTTGTCGGCGTTAAAAGAGGAGTATGCCGTCACCTTTTACGAGGGCGGGGGTGTTTCCCTTTCGACACTCGTAAGCGAGAATACGCGGCAGGTCTCCATTGTGATCGGCCCCGAGGGTGGCTTTTCGTTGGATGAAATTGAAAAGCTACGCGAAAACGGCGCACACATCGCGACACTCGGTAAACGCATTTTGCGTTGCGAAACTGCACCGGTGGTTGCGTTATCGGTCATCATGCAGTTGACCGGTAATATGAATTTATGATTGCAAATCGGGAAAACTATGGTACAATAGAGATAACAGAAAGGATGATCAACATGAAAGTAACAAAAGATACGATTATTGGTGAGATTTTGGATATGGACCGCACGACGGCTCCGTATTTTCTGGAAATGGGCATGCATTGCCTCGGTTGTCCCTCCGCTCGCGGTGAAACGCTGGCGCAGGCGTGTGCCGTTCACGGCGTGGACGCCGACGAACTGGTAGCCAAGATCAACGCTCATTTAGAAAAATAAAATCAACAAAGGCAGTTCGCACGAACTGCCTTTTTCACAGGTGAAAGTTATGATAGACACTCGTTTAACGCAGGCGGCGGCGTTTATTCGCAACGGCAGCCGCCTTGCGGATATCGGTACCGATCATGCGCTTTTGCCGACAGAACTTGTGCGGCAGGGGATATGTACATACGCGATCGCATCGGATATCAAAAAAGGACCGGTAGCCGCCGCTACTCGCACGGTGAAAGAAGCGGGACTCGCTGATAAAATTGATATTCGCTTGGGAAACGGTCTTGAGACCGTTAAGCCGGACGAGGTAGACGACATCGTCATTGCCGGTATGGGCGGCGAAACCATTGCGATGATCCTTGACGAGGCGCCGTGGGTGAAACACGAACGGTATCGCCTCGTTTTACAACCGATGACGCGTGCGGAAAAATTACGCCGTTATCTGTGGGAGAACGGTTTTGAAATTTTGAAAGAGGCGGTCGTGCAGGACGGCCGACATTGGTATGTCGTCATTCACGCGGTCTTTACCGGCAACCGATTTGTGCCGGATGAACTTTTGTGTCACGTTGGCAGAATTCCGTTGCCGGAGGGCGCGGGATATCTGCAAACCGTGAAAAACCGCCTTTATAAGCAGCAAAAGGGAGATTCCGGTGTTGAGACCCTGCTGCGCCAAATCGAGGAATATGAGCAAAACGGAGGGCTTTTATGACCGTACAAGACATTTATACGTTTCTTGAACAAAAAGCGCCGATTACTCTTGCCGAAGAATGGGATAACGTCGGTCTTTTGGTTGGCGATGCCACGGCGGAGGTATCGTCTGTTGTGGTTGCCTTAGATGTGACCGATGAGGTAATCGAGACGGCCGTTCAACACAAAGCGGAACTGGTGATTACGCATCATCCCGTTATTTTTGACCCGCTGAAAACCGTTACGGCAGACAGTATCGTGTACCGCCTGATCCGTGCCGGTGTTTCCGTCATCTCTATGCATACCAACGCTGATAAAGCCGAGGGTGGTGTCAATGACTGTCTCTCGGAAAAGCTGGGATTGTCGGACGTTGAGGTTGCCCCCGACGGTATGAGCCGTATCGGCAAATTACCCGCTTCAATGACGGCAGAGGTGTTTGCTTCATACGTGTCGCAGTGCTTGGATACGGCAGTGCGTGTAAAGACGGGCTCCGATATGATCCGTACCGTGGCGCTTTGCGGCGGTGGCGGGGCGGATTTGGTCTTATCCTTGCTGGACACGGCGGATGCTGCGCTTACCGGTGAGGCAAAGCATCACGAATGGTTGTCGGTACCGCCTGCTAAAACCTTGGTAGACGGCGGCCACTACGCTACGGAAAATGCCGTTACCGACCGTTTTTGCGAATGGTTGCAACCGGCATTTCCCGATCTTACGATCTATCATCACAAGGGCGAAGCCCCGTATACTACGATTGAAGGATAAGTATAATGGCAATTGACGGCGCATACCTGCACTGTTTGCGGCAGGAAATGGAAACGCGGCTGCAAGGCGCGCGTGTGGATAAAATACACCAGCCCTCCAAAGAAGAGCTGGTGCTTGCGTTGCGCTCGCTTTCCGGTAACTTCAAACTGTATTTATCGGCGCGCGTGAATTCACCGCGCGTTCATTTTACCGAGATAGCGCTTGAAAACCCGCCGTCACCGCCGATGTTTTGCATGCTGCTTCGCAAACGGTTGACGGGCGCGCGATTGGTGTCTGTCCGTCAGATCGGGCTGGAGCGGGTACTCTACTTCGATTTTGACGCTGTAAATGAACTTGGCGATATGGTGCGCCTCACGCTTGCGGTTGAGGTGATGGGGCGGTACAGCAACATCATTTTGATCGACGGGGAAAACCGCGTGGTGGACGCGATCAAGCGCGTGGATCTTACGATGTCACCGATGCGTCCGATTTTGCCGGGTATCGGCTATATCTTGCCGCTTGTGGATTCGGTACGCGTGGACCTGCTGAACAATACGGTTGAAGAGGTTGCCGCCCGTATTATGGAAGGCGGCGCACCGCTTGACCGTGCGATTCGTTCCTGCACGCAGGGGCTATCGCCGCTTGTGTGCCGCGAAATTGCGTATCAGACGTTACGTGGGGAAGAGGATGTCGGAACGCTCACGGAAGCCCAACAGCACCGTCTGGAGCGGGCGCTTTACCGTATCCGTCAAGCGTTACACTCTCCCGAAAAGCGTACGCCGTATATTTTGTACCGTGCCGATCATACGCCCTTGGATTTCAGCTTTTTACCGATCACACAGTACGGGTTGTCTGCTGTGGGGCGCGAAGCGGAGGGATTTTCCCGCTTACTGGACGTCTTTTATGCCGAAAAAGACGCAGCGGAACGAATGCGGCAACGTTCGCAGGATGTTTGGCGCGTGCTGAACACAACGGTGGATCGCATCTCTCGCAAATTGAACAACCAGCGTCGTGAGCTTGCCGATTCCGGCAAACGCGATGAAAAGCGCTTGTACGCAGACCTTATCAATGCCAATCTTCATGCGATTCCAAAAGGCGCCGAAAAAGCGGAGCTTGTCAACTATTACGACGAGGCGTGCCCCACCATCTGTGTGCCGCTGGATCCGTCCCTTTCTGCGACGCAAAACGCGCAGAAATACTATAAGGAATACCGCAAAGCCAAAACTGCAGAAGAGATATTAGGACAACAGATCCAAATCGGCGAGCAGGATTTGGTCTATTTGGATTCTGTGTTCGATGCGTTGTCCCGTGCGACGACGGTGAGGGAATTGGACGAGCTGCGTGCGGAACTAATCAGCACCGGTTATCTGCGCCGTCAAGGCGGCAAACAAAAACCGCCACCGCCGACCAAGCCCTTGGAATTTGTATCAGATGATG
>JAZNRA010000104.1:0-12670 GCA_045590415.1 Acutalibacteraceae bacterium
GTGTCGTTCCCGTGTATCATGAAACCGCTGGATAACGCGGGGTCTCGCGGTGTGGTGCTGTGCCACGATAAGGACGAACTTTCTGCGCAGTACGACTATTCCCGACACGAATCGCGCGGAGCGGGTGTTATCATCGAGGAATGTATGGTGGGGCCCGAGGTCAGCGTGGAGATCATCGTGCTTCGCGGTGTACCGCATATCCTGGAGGTGACCGATAAATTGACGACGGGTGCCCCGCATTTTGTGGAAATGGGGCATAGCCAACCAAGCCGTTTAGCGGCACGGGATTTAGAGAAGATCCGCGACTTAGCGGGGCGTGCCGCGTTGGCGGTGGGGATCGAGAACGGTCCCGCCCACGCGGAGATCATGCTTACCAAAGACGGCCCCAAAATGGTGGAGATCGGCGCCCGCATGGGCGGTGACTGCATCACCACGCATTTGGTGCCGCTGTCCACCGGTGTGGATATGATACGAGCAACCATTGAGATCGCCTGCAGCATCGAGCCCGATCTTGAACCGAAATGGGACAAGGGCGCGGCGATTCGCTATTTCGACGTGCCGTACGGTACTATCACGGCGACCGACGGCGTGGAAGATGCCAAACAGATCGATGGTGTCAAGGAAATCCAGTTTACCAAAACGGTGGGGGATATCGTCGGCGAGATCGGCAGTTCCACCGACCGCGTGGGGTTTGTGATTGTACAGAGCGATACGGCCGAAAACGCGGTTGCTACGTGCGAAAGCGTGCTGAAAACCGTGCAAATTGCGATTGAGTAAAGGAGAGACAGTAGCATGAATCTTCAGGGAAAACGGTTATTGGTGCTCGGTTGCGCCAACAATGCGCCGGATATTAAAAGCTTTGCCGATAAGTACGGCGTACAGATCGTCGTTGCCGGCATGGCGTTTGCCGAAGAAATTAAAGCGATAACCGACGAGCGATATGTCTTGGACATTTTGGATCGTGAAGCGCTCGCAACGTTGATTCGCGAAAAACAGATCGACGGTGTGTTTGTGGGCGGTAACGAGAACATCATTTCTTGCGCTATCGACGTGACGGAAAAACTGGGACTGCCGTTTTATTCCTCCCGCCAATTATGGGATACGCTGATGAACAAGCGCATCTTTAAGCAAGCATGCCGTGAGTATGGTGTTCCCACCATGGAAGATTATGAGATTGACGAAACCGACCTCGAAGCTGCGGCGCTGGCACTGCCGTATCCGGTTGTTATCAAGCCGGTGGATAATTGCGGCAGTACCGGTGTGATGAAATGCGAGCGAGCGGAGGATTTCGTTGAGTTATATAACTTCGCGAAACAGAATTCGCGAACGGGCGAAGTCACCGTAGAGGAATTCGATGACGGCTTCGAAATTTGCGTATATTACACGTTTGTTGACGGTAACGTAACGGTCAGCTCCATGGCGGATAAATACGTGCGCGGTAATACCGAAAGTTTTATTCCGCTCTCGGAGATCTATGCGTATCCGTCGCAACACCTGCCGTTGTATCTTGAAAAGATCGATAAAAAAATGCGTGCCATGCTGACGGGGCTCGGCATCCAAAACGGCATCACCAGTATGCAGGGTTTTTACAAGAACGGCAACATCAAGTTCTTTGAAATGGGCTACCGCCTTGGCGGTACGGCGCAATATCGCTACACTGAGCACCTTAACGGCATTAACACCTTGCACATGATGATGGCGCACGCCTTGACGGGTAAGATGCAAGGCGGGGATCAAAACAACGATGACGCCGCTTTCAAAAAGCCGTGCTGCACCTTAACGCTGCTTTCTAAAGGCGGCACGGTGGCACGCATTGAAGGGGTGGAGGAAGCCCGCCGGCTGCCCGAGGTGTTGTACATTGAAAACCGCTATAAGGTGGGCGATACCATCAAAGCAACGCGTACGACCACGCAATTCCATGTGCGCTTGTACATCGTAGCGGAAAACGAAGCACACATGAAAGAACTCATCAATCATTTGCAAACGTCAATCCAAGCATACGATACCAACGGTGAGCCGATGCTCATCACGCACTTTGATACCGACAAATTGACGTTCGGTGAAAACCGTTTCGGTTAAAGGGTGCTTTGCTATGAAGTTGTTAAAATTATCTCCGTATTATACGCCGGAACGCACGTCCAGCTCGCACCTAACGCAGGATCTGGAACAGGCGTATGTTGATGCCGGTTTTGAAACAGAAGTGTATTGCCCGACGCCTACCAGAGGCGTTACGTCCGCGGTGCGCGAGCAATACAAGCGCATACGTTACGAGGAAACACACGGCGGTGCGATCAAAATCCATCGGTTTTCGATGTTCCGCGAGGGACGTAATCCCATTCTCCGCGCGGTGCGGTACGTGCTGGTAAACCTCATTCAATACCATAAAGGTGCCCACACACAAGAGATCGACGTGATCACGGCGGGCAGTACCCCGCCGACGCAGGGCATCTTATGCGGACTTGTCAAAAAACGCTTGTCCAAGAAATATAAACGGAACGTTCCGTTTTTTTACACGCTTCAGGATGTCTTTCCCGATTCGCTTGTTACGGCGGGGCTTGCCAAAAAAGGCGGGCTTTTGTGGAAGATCGGGCGCAAAATTGAAGATTTCACCTACCGTCATGCGGATGTCATCGTAGTGATTGGCGAGGATATTAAGCGCAACATCATGGAAAAGGGTGTACCGGAGGAGAAGATCCACGTCATCCCGAACTGGATCGACACCGAGAAGGTAAAGCCGGTCGCATTTCAAGACAATGCGCTTGCTGAGGAACTCGGCATCGAGGACGGCAAATTCCGCGTGGTGTACGCGGGCAACCTTGGCTTGATGCAGGGTGTGGACACCTTAATACAAGCCGCCGAACTGCTAAAAGACGACGACACGGTCGAGTTCTTAATCTTTGGCAAAGGCGCGGCAGAAGAAAAGCTCAAAGCACAGGCGGAAAACCTGCCGAACGTACGGTTTTTCCCGCTTCAGCCCGCCGAGCGGGTCAGTGAGGTGTATTCACTCGGTGACACGTGTGCCGTGCTCTGCAAAAAAGGCACGGGCGGTGCGGGTGTTCCCAGTAAAACGTGGACGATCATGGCGTGCGGCAGACCGCTGCTTGTATCCTTTGATGACGGCGAACTGTGCAAAACCGTGCAGACCGCCGAAGCGGGGCTGTGCTCACCGGCAGAAGATGCCGCGGCGCTCGCGGAAAACATCAAAGCGCTGAAGGCGGATGCCGGCAAATACGGCGCAAACGCCCGCACCTATGCCGTCGAACACGCGGACAAGGTGCAAGCCGTAGAGAAGTATGTTGAGTTAATTCGCAAGAGCGCGAAATAAACAAAAAAGGAGGTTGCACGTATGAAGGTATTGCTGTTATCGGTGCAGTCTGCCGTATCCAAAGGCGGCATTGCCACGTGGACCGAGCGGTATCTTGATGCGTGCGACCAAGCGGGCATTTCGTGTGATCTCGTCAACACGGCGGCGATCGGCAAAATTGCTACGCAGGCAACAAGCAAACGCAATCTGTGGGACGAGCTTCGCCGAACGGTGGGCATGCACCGTGAATTGACTCGTCGTTTGAAGCACCACGACTACGACGTGGCGCATTTGAATACGAGCATCGGCCTTTTCGGCATTATCCGTGATTACGGTCTCGCTAAGTGTATTCACAAACGCGGGATCCCGCTCGTGTTGCATTTCCATTGTGATATTCCCTTTTGGACGCGGAAAACGATCATTCGGTGGTATTTGGGAAAGATTCTCAAACTGACTGCTGCCAATTTCGTGCTGTGTGATAACAGCGCACGGTATTTGCAAGATCACTACGGTGCCGATAGCGTGAAAGTCCCCAATTTTGTGGACGATACGCTGGTGATTGAAAAGAAAACCATTCGTGAAACGCTCGAATCGGTGTGCTTTGTCGGTCGGATCACGCATGCCAAAGGTGCCAGGGAATTATACGAAGCGGCGCGCCGCCATCCCGACGTGCGGTTTGATCTGGTGGGCGAACTCAGCGGACAAATGGCAGACGTCACACCGCCCGACAACCTGCGGTTTTTAGGATTACTTCCGCACGAGGAAGTGCTTGGCGTGCTGGACGAAACCGATGCCTTTGTGTTCCCGAGCTACAGTGAAGGTTTTTCTCTGGCACTCGCGGAGGCGATGGCAAGAGGACTGCCGTGTATTGTCACCGACGTCGGCGCGAATGCCGATATGATTGAAAATAACGGCGGTATCGTTGTTCCTGCGCGGGATGCCGAGGCATTCTTGTCGGCGATAGCGACTATCAAGGACAAGAACGTGCGCCGCCAAATGTCCGAGTGGAACATACAAAAAGTAACCGAGCAGTATTTAACCTCGAAGCTGATGCGGCGTTTCTTAGACGAGTATAACAAATTTGTGGGGTGACAATATGTCGTTGTGGATTACGTACAAGCGAATAGTCAACAAAACGTGGCAGGTATTGTTCGCACCTGGTATCCGTCGTTCGTTCGGATCGTGCGGTGAGCGTGTTACCTTTGCCAAAAATTGTTCGATCTCAGGTGCCAAAAATTTGCATATCGGCACCAACGTATCGCTCAGTAGTGCCACGATTTTATGCACGCGTGCAAAACTCATCATCGGGGACGACGTGATGTTCGGCCCGCATGTTACGGTTGTGACGGGTGATCATCGCATTGATATACCGGATCGTCCTATGATTTCGATAAAAGACAGCGAAAAGCTCCCTGAAAACGACCAAGATGTTGTGATAGAAAACGACGTGTGGGTCGGTGCGAATGCGATCATTTTAAAAGGTGTGACCATCGGCACGGGCAGTGTGATCTGTGCCGGCGCGGTGGTTACCAAAGACGTCCCGCCGTATTCCATTGTCGGCGGTGTCCCGGCAAAAGTGATCAAAAAACGATTTGAATGAACGAAAAAGGAGACCGAGCATGAGCACGCAGCAGAGCAAACGTGTGGTGATGATCAACACGGGACCGTTTCCGGAAGGGGATGCGGGTGCCGTGCGGTTGTTATATACTGCCAAAGCGCTGACGCTTGCCGGCTATACGGTTGAGGTGTTGTGTCGCGGTAAGAAACGGGACGTAGGTTCAGTGGACGGTGTTGCGTATCGCTCGCTTCGTTACGCCGACCGCTCGCGGCTGCTCCGCGGGTTGGATTATTATCGGTTCCCGGCACGTGTTCGTGCATACTTACGTCAGCATAAAGCGGATTATCTGTACTTATACGACGCGCAGCCGTCGGTATTTGCGTTTTGCAAAGCGTTTGCGCGCAAACACGGTATCAAGGTGTTGTATGACTGTGTAGAGTGGTATTCACCCGAGCAATTCACCAAGGGTGAAAAGAGTGCCACCTATCGCGCTAAGAATCGGATCAACACCGAAATCGTGGATGAGTCGTTTTCGGTGATCGCCATCAGTCGATACTTGGAACAGTATTTTGCGGGAAAAGGCATACATACCTTCCGCTTGCCGATCGTGTGCGACGGGGAAGAAACGGTGCAAAAAGCGCCGTCTTCTGAGAAACTCAACTTGTTTTATGCGGGCGCTCCGCACCGTAAAGATCTGGTGGGAAACGTGCTGGAAGCGGCATTGTTGCTCACTCCCGAAGAGCGGGCGCGGCTGTCGGTTACGCTGGTCGGTGTCAATCGCCAAAGTTTGATCAACGTATCCGGCATTGCCGAAAAAACGCTGGACGCGTGTGCAAACATTTTGATGTGTTACGGACGCGTACCGCGTGACGAAGTCCTTCGTTTGATGGCGGAGGCGGATTTCACGATCTTACCGCGCAATGCCGCCTTGCGATTTGCAAGGGCGGGATTCCCCAGTAAAGTGGTGGAAAGTCTTGCGCACGCGACACCGATTTTGTGCAACTATTCTTCCGATTTGGAGTTGTATTTAAAAGACGGCGAGAACGCGGTCGTTGCGGACGATCATACGCCGCAGGCGTTGGCAAAAGCCCTCACACGGGCACTTCAATTAACACCGTCGGAAAAAGACCGCATGAAACAAGCGGCGCAGGACAGTGCCAAACAGCAATTTGATTATCGACTGTACGCCCGGCCGTTGCAAAATTTTTTTGAAAGCATGTAAGTAAGGAGAATCTCCATGGAACGATCTTTAAAGCCGCCTCGCAAGGGTATACGCCTGGAACACTTTATCCTGTTCTTCATATGCTTAGCAAGTATGAATATGATCAACCGCTACTTCTACTTTCTGTTTGCGGCGCTGGGTTTATTTTGTCTGCGCAGAGAGAGTAAAGTGCGCCTTTCTCCGCTCCCGCTCATTACGCTGTTGATGCTTGGCTTATCGATGGTCCTTTTCTCGCCGGCCACCGCTTTTTCGATAACGGGCCTCATCAAGCCGTTCACCTTTTTACTGTGCTTTTTTGTGGGAACGGGACTGGTAACCGATGACCGTGACGAGGATCCGTATAAGGGGTTTTACCGGTTGGTGGTGGCGGTTGCCTTGGGGTTGCTGATCCACTACGCGTTAAACTGGTTGACGAATCTGTCTTCCGATTACCGCAATACCGTTGATATTTGGACCGATACGGTTATCGCCGCTACCGGTCAGGCGGCCATCGCGTGTATCCCGCTCTCGCTTGCGATTGCGTGTTTGTTTATAGATTGTGACAAGAAGTATAAAGTGTTTGCCTGGATCACGATCGGCATTGCCCTGATGTACAATCTGATTTTGTCGGGCCGAACCATGTTCATCATTGCGCTTGTTGTCGTGTTGGTGGCTTTTTTGTACCGCTTGGCGGAACAAGGGCGAAACCGTGTACGCACGATCGTAATTGCGTTGCTGGTCGTAGGCGTTGTGCTGGTTCTCTACCGGAGCAACGTGTTCGGTGTGCGGTCGTTCGTGGAGAATTCGCCGTTCTATGAGCGGTTCTTTATGGAAGAGAGCACCATGGAACTGGATGAAGACGGACGTATGGAACACAAGATATACTACGTCCGTAACGCGTACCTCCACCTGTTTGGTGGCTCGCATATGCACGATGCGGTCGGCTACGCGCACGACATCTATTTGGATACGTATGACGAATCGGGTATCTTTGCGTTCCTTGGTATCACCATCTATATTATCCACGCGGTGTGGACACTGATCAAAGTTGTCAAAGATAAAACGACACCGTTTGCCCTGCGTCAGATCGCGCTGTGCGTCTCGGTCGGTATCCACCTGGTGTTTTGGGTGGAACCGATCTTGCAGGGCATGCCGTGGTTGTTCGCCTCTTTCTGTTTGCTGGATGGGTATCTGTTCAGCATTGTGCAACGCAGCGCGAAAAAACGATTGGGTAGGTGAATGGGATGAAGATCGCGCAGATCAATATTACCACAAACGGCAGTACCGGTAAGATCATGCGCGGTATTGCCGAGGTCGCCGAAGCGAGAGGGCATGTCGTACAGACCCACTCGCCCATTCGGTTTGCCAGAGGAAAACGGGAATCATTCCCCGCACTGCCTCACCATACCTATTGGGGCAGTCGTTTGGAATCGTTTTGGCACTACTATGTCGGCAGCTTGCTTGGACGAAACGGTTTATTTTCTCGCAGCGGGACGAAACAGCTTATCAAGGATCTGAAAGCGTTTTCACCCGATGTCGTTCAGTTGCATAACCTGCATGCCTATTGCTTGCATCTGCCCACCTTGTTTCGCTATTTAAAAAAAGAACAGATTCCGGTTGTGTGGACGTTACACGATTGTTGGTCGTTTACCGGCAACTGTGCGCATTTCACGCTGGCAAACTGTGACCGTTGGAAAACGGGTTGTCACCATTGCCCGCAACCGAAAACCTATCCGAAAATGGTTATCGATACCTCGAAGAACATGTATCGGCTGAAACAACACTTATTCACTGCATTGGACAACCTGACGCTGGTCACGCCGTCCAAATGGCTGGGCGACCTTGCGGAGCAGTCCTTTTTGGCAAGACACCCCGTGCGCGTGATTCCCAACGGCATCGATCGTGCGGTGTTCAAACCGACGGCAAGTGACGTGCGGCGCACCTACGACCTGCAAGACAAAACAATCGTGCTTGGTGTGGCATCCGGTTGGAGCATGCGCAAGGGATTGGATGTGTTTTCGGAACTTGCCAAACGTCTCCCCGACGATTACCGCGTGGTGTTGGTGGGGGCGGGTGCTGTCGGTCACGATAACATCGTGGGTATTTCGCACACCGAAGATCAGCACGAACTCGCGGCGCTGTATTCGGCGGCAGCCGTGTTTGTGAACCCCACCAGGGAAGACACGTTCCCGACCGTTAATATCGAAGCGCTCGCGTGCGGCACACCTGTCGTGACCTTCAAAACGGGCGGCAGTCCCGAAATTGCGGACGACACCTGCGGCAGCGTGGTCGAGGTGAACGACGTGGATGCCCTGCAAAGCGAGGTTCTGCGTATTGGCGAGCAATCGCCCTATACGGCCGATGCGTGCGTGCGCCGTGCGGCGCAGTTTGATCAGCACGATCGGTTTTTAGAATACGTGCAGTTGTATGAGGAGATGATCGGTCAATGACCGTTGCATTCATCACAAACTACTACAACCATCATCAAAAGCCGATGGCGGATGCTTTGTACGCGCGGCTAGGTGAGGGGTATACCTTCATTGAAACCGTGCCTATAGACGAGGAACGCTTGCAGATGGGGTGGGGCGGCGAAGAACAGCCGCCGTACATCCGTAAGCGGTATGCAAGCGATGCCGAGAAAACCGCGTGCCAAGAGATCATTGACACGGCCGACGTCGTTATTTTGGGAGCGGCGCCGCTTACACTTATCCAAACGCGGTTGCAACAAGGAAAACTCACGTTCCTATACACGGAACGCATTTATAAAAGCGGTGTACCGCTCCTCAAATGGCCGGTGCATTTGTTAAAGGCCATCGGGCGGTATCGTCGGTATCGGCATTTCTACGTGCTGTGTGCCAGTGCTTATACCCCGCTTGATTTTTCACGGCTGTTCGCCTTTATCGGCAAGACCTACAAATGGGGGTATTTTACAGCGCTCAAATCCTACGAGGACGTCGACGCGTTGATGGATTCAAAACAGCCGACCTCCCTGTTATGGGTCTCTCGCCTGATCGGCTTAAAGCATCCCGAACACGTCATTGAGGTTGCCAAGCGCCTGAAAGCCGACGGCATGCGGTTTACACTCCGCATGATCGGCACCGGTGTATTGGAGGAAGATACCCGCCGCTTGATTGCAAGCGAAGGGGTAGCCGATTGCGTACAACTGCTTGGCTCCATGAAACCCGAACAAGTGCGTGAGTATATGGAGCAAAGTGAGATCTTTTTGTTCACCTCCGACCGCAACGAGGGCTGGGGTGCGGTGCTCAACGAATCCATGAACTCCGCGTGCGCCGTAGTGACAAACAGCGCGATCGGCTCTGCACCGTTTTTGGTTGAACACGGCGAAAACGGCTATTTGTACGAGGACGGTAACGTGGACGATCTGTACCGCAAGGTCAAGCGGTTGCTGGAAGATACGGATGAACGCAAACGGCTCGGCAAAGCCGCGTATACCACCATGACGGAACAGTGGAACGCCGAAAACGCGGCTGATCGATTGCTGACGCTTATTGAGCGGATGCAAAGCGGGGAATACAAACCGTCTCCGTTTGAAAACGGTGTGTGCAGTAAAGCAAACATACTGAAAGACGGTTGGTTTCGGGACTGATGGATACGTAAAAAGGAGGAATACGGTTTCTGTGAAAGGGCTGCTGCTTCTTATCAAAGAACTATGGTTCATTAAAAAAACAATGAAACGGCACGGTCACTTGCTGCGTCGCGGCAGGTATTTTGTGTATCCCTCCATGCGTGCCGTCGTCTTTTGTGACGATACGGTCAAACGCACGGCAGATTCCTATTTTGGGAAAGTCAAACGGGGCGGCAAAGCCGCCGCCGTGGTGAACCTGCTGAACAAAAGCGGTTTTTTCAGCAACCGTACCAAATCCACCGAGGAATACGAGGCCGTCTACATCGCCAACAACTACGACGCGGTTAGGGAAACGAAATTGTTTGCGTTTGAAAGCGGTAAGGTGTTGGTGTTTTGCGTAAGCGAGGAAGAACGGCAGGGTGTGTTGGCGCTGCACGATCGCCTGCGCGACACGTATCCGGTGCCGAGCGTTCGCGCGATGCCGATGCCGTGTGCCTATGAAACGTCGCTGATTCGGCTGACAACTCGGCCCGATGAGCGAAAAGCTGTTCAAAGCATCGCGACCGCGACGGCGGCGCACGTTTCCGATAACAATCTGAAAACCGAACGGTTGGCCAACCTGGTAACGTTCGATTGCGACAACGAGGAAGAGGCGGCCGTCGTGCGGGAACTGAAATCCTGCCTTTCCGCAGAGATGTTGGAGATGTCCATCCCGCTGTGTGCACAGCACGGCGACCTATCCGCCGATAACTTGATCTACGGCAAAGCCGACGGTACCGAGGACTTCTTTTGGATCGATTGGGAGCATCTCGGGGATCGGGTGTTCTTTTACGATGCCCTTTTCTACATATTAAATACCGCCGTGTATTCGCCCAACTCTCCCGTGTTGCGCGAGTTTTTGGATGGTGAGTACGACGATATGTTGACGATGTTTTTTGAGGCGTTCGGCTTGTCGTATAAAGCGGAACACAAACGGGAGTGGTTCCTTTCGTTTGCACTCATCTTCCTAAAGGAGCGGGTGATCGGTCTCGGTCGCACCGCCGCCTTGCGGATGTACCGCGATTTTTTGCTGAACAATTCCTAAAGGAGTGGCACTTTGAGACTGAATTTCTTCAAAAAAAAGGAAGTGAAGAACGCCGGCTGGCTGATGAGTGGCAAAATTGCACAAATGCTCATCAGTTTGGTGGTCGGTGTGCTTACCGCCCGCTATTTAGGACCGTCTAACTACGGTCTTATCGGCTATGCTTCGGCGTATACGGCTTTCTTCATGGCATTTTGCACGTTGGGGCTTAACTCCATCATGGTGAAAGAGTTTGTGGACAACCCCGACTCGGAAGGCACGATCATCGGCACCACGCTTGTGATGCGTGCGGTTTCCAGCTTGCTGTCGGGTTTGCTCATTGTGTTGATCGTGTCGTTTATCGATGCAGACGAACCGACCACCATTGCGGTTGTTGCCCTTTCCTGCGTCGGGTTGCTGTTCCATGTGTTCGAAGTGTTTCGGTACTGGTTTCAAGCACATCTGCAAGCCAAGGTGACCGCGATCATTTCGTTTATTGCCTATGCCGCGACCGCGATTTATAAGGTCGTCTTGTTGATTCTCGGCAAAAACGTACTGTTTTTTGCCTTTGCCACCTCGGTCGATTACATTGTTGTGGCGATCCTATTATTGTTTGCGTATAAAAAGCACGGCGGAAAACGCTTGCGTTTCTCGTGGCCGAGCGGTAAGCGTATGCTTCGCAGCAGTTGCCATTTTATCATGTCCGGCTTGATGGTATCGATTTACGGAAAGACCGACACGTTGATGCTCAAGCAACTGCTGGACGAAACCAGTGTCGGCTATTATGCCACCGCTACCACGATTTGCACGATGTGGTGTTTTGTGCTGACCGCCATTATCGATTCGGTCGTCCCCTCGATTATGGAGGCCAACAACCAAAACGAAGAACTCTTCAAAAAACGCAACCGACAACTGTATGCTATTGTGTTTTACGTGTCGCTCGCGGTGTCCGTTTTGTTTATGATTTTTGCCGATTTGGCGATCCGCATTTTGTATGGTGAGGCGTATTTGCCTGCCGCCAACCCCTTGCGTATCATCACGTGGTACACGGCATTTTCGTATTTGGGCGTTGCGCGAAATGCGTGGCTTGTTTGCAAGCAACGTCAAAAATATCTCAAATACATTTACGTGTTAGCCATTATTCTGAACATTACGTTAAACAGTATTTTCATTCCGATGTGGGGGGCATCGGGTGCCGCGTTCGCGTCACTGGCAACGCAGATCGGTACTTCCATTGTGTTGCCGTTCCTCATACCGGGACTTCGCGAGAATGCTAAACTTATGTTGGAAGCAATATGCCTCAAAGGCGTGAAATAGGAGGAAACAAGAGTATGGGACTTTTTACAGGAAAAACGTTACTCATCACCGGCGGTACCGGATCTTTCGGCAATGCGGTACTCAACCGCTTCTTACAAACCGATATTGGGGAGATCCGCATTTTCTCGCGTGATGAGAAAAAGCAAGACGACATGCGCCACGAATTTCAGGCGAAGATGCCGGAGGTGGCGGACAAGATCAAATTCTATATCGGTGACGTGCGCGATCTCGCCTCGGTGAAAAACGCGATGCACGGCGTGGATTATATCTTCCACGCGGCGGCGTTAAAGCAGGTGCCGTCCTGCGAGTTTTTCCCCATTGAAGCGGTGAAAACCAACGTCATCGGCACCGAAAACGTGCTGACCGCCGCCATTGAGGCGGGCGTCAAAAACGTGGTGTGCCTGTCCACCGACAAGGCGGCGTACCCCGTCAACGCGATGGGTACGTCCAAAGCGATGATGGAAAAGGTGGTCGTGGCGAAATCCCGCACCGTGTCGCCCGATAAGACCAAGATCTGCTGCACGCGGTACGGCAACGTGATGTGCTCGCGCGGCTCGGTCATTCCGCTGTGGATCGACCAGATCAAGGCGGGCAAGCCCATCACCATCACCGACGGCAACATGACGCGCTTTATCATGTCGCTG
>JAZNRA010000105.1:0-1754 GCA_045590415.1 Acutalibacteraceae bacterium
GAACACTTTCTCGCCGGTGGGATCGGCCGTGAGGTTTTCGACGCGATCAAACGCGAGGCATTACCGAAGTTTCGGCGTTTCTGCCCCAAGGCGATCCCTGCCGAAACGCTGAAGATCATCTATGACGATATGGTTGCCGAGGCCGGCGTGCAGTTTATGTTCCACACCAATCTGATCGATGCTGTAACGGAAACCGGAAAGATCCAATACGTCGTTTGTGCAGCTAAGGGTTCGGTTTTTGCTGTAAAAGCAAAGGTCTACATCGACTGTACCGGCGACGGAGACCTCTCCTATTACGCCGGAGCCGGTTGGGAATACGGCGATGAAAACGGCCGCACAATGGCGACAACGCTTTGCGGCCAGTGGACCGCGATCGACTGGAGCAGAGTTGTTGTTTCCGACAAGAGCCGGTTGGACGATGCGTTTGCCGACCACGTCTTTACCAACGAAGACCGCCATTTGGTCGGGATCAAGCGTATCATGGAAGAGAGTAAGGATGTCAACGGTATAAGCCTACCCAACGGTTTCGGCGTATCAAATGCCGGCCATATTTACGATGTGGACGCCAGAGATGCGGCTTCGCTGACCCAAGGAATCATCAAGGGCAGAAAGCAGCTTTTGGAATACCGTCGATACTACAAAGAGTATCTGGACGGTTTCGAAGAAGTAGAACTCGTCGGCACCGCGCCGTATCTTGGTATCCGCGAAAGCCGGCGTATCACCTGCGATTACCGTTTGGTGCTTGATGACTTTCAGCGGCAGGCGGTGTTCGACGACGAAATCGGACGGTTCGCCTACAACATCGATATCCATTCCCCTACCAACGACAAAGCCGGATACGAAAACTTTATGAAAGAACACACGGCGTTCCGGTATAAGGTCGGCGAGAGTTACGGCATCCCCTATCGTTCACTCGCGGTCAAGGGAATCGCAAACCTTCTGACTGCCGGACGCTGCATCGGAAGCGACCGCTATATGCAGTCTTCCATTCGTGTGATGCCCGGATGTTACATTACCGGACAGGCCGCAGGGATCGCAGCTGCGGTTGTTTGTGATGCCCATTCGGAAAACATACACGAGGTTGATGTACATGAGGTTCAAAAGCGTCTGGTTGATATCGGCGGTTATTTGCCAAACTACCGGAATTGACCCCGGCGAATAGCGAAAGCGCGTGTGAAAACGAGCGGAAAACGCCGATTTCATCGACGAAAGCGTTGCTGCCGCACTTTTTCAGGTATTTTCGCCGATTCAACGCTGTTTTCCGGCAATTTCAGGTTAGACAGAACCGAACGATTATGATATAATATATAAAATCGTATTTTTATAAGAAATGCAGATTTAATTTTAGAATGAAAGAGGATTTTTATGGACGAGTCTCCGTTACCCGCTGATTCGCCGCGACGATCGCAGCTTTGGCTGCTTTCCGACTTCGCCGGCAGTTATTTCCACCAGTTTTCTTCATATCGGTTGTGCAGACGCCCCTGATACCCACGGTCCGAAATACAACAACAACCGAACTTAACCGGAGGAAATAACTGCATGGGAAATTACGTTTATACAATTATCGCAATGGTCTGCCTGGTCATCATGTCGGCCTATTTTTCGGCAACGGAAACGGCTTTTCTTTCGATGAACCGAATCCGCATAAAGGCTCTCGCAGACGAAAAAAACAAGCGCGCCGCTTTGGTGCTTCGCTTATCCGACAATTTTGACAAGCTGATTTCGACCATTCTGATCGGCAACAACATTGTCAA
>JAZNRA010000106.1:0-3876 GCA_045590415.1 Acutalibacteraceae bacterium
CGCGCTCAACGACAAACTCGGCTACAAGGCGCGCGGCATACAGACGATAGTGTCTGCCGTGGGCGAGATCGTCGACGGCTACGACGAGACAGAGCGCGGCGACGACCGCGATGTGCTCGCCGAAATACGCTGCTCGAATAATGCGATGATCGCCGAACTTCGGTCGCGCGGCATTGAGCTGGATTGGAAGATTAATTAGGAGGATCATTATGAAAACAATACGATTAATGCGCTTAACGCTTGATAATTTCAAGCGGATACCGCATATTGACATAGACTTTGGGGGAGAAGACTGGACTATATACGGCAGAAATGCCGCCGGCAAAACCACAATATACGACGCTTTTTACTGGCTGCTGTTTGATAAAGACAGCCACGGTTCAAAGGATTTCGACATTGAGCCGCGCAATGCATCGGGCGAAGTAATTAATCCCGAGACGGTAACCGTAGTAAGTGCGGTGCTCGACTGTGACGGCGCGGAGTTCACATTTGAAAAACGTTACTACCAGAAATGGCAGCAACAGCGCGGCGCGGCCGAGCGTACATATGTAGGAAATACCGCCGAATACTACGTTGACGGTGTGCCGCAGAAAAAGAGCGAGTATGACGCGACCGTTAAGGCGGTAGTTCACGAAGATCTGTTCAAGATGCTTACCAATCTCGGTGCGTTTACATCGCTTCACTGGACGGAACAGCGAGCTATATTGTTTGGTATGTGTGACATCGGCGATGATCTGACGCTTATGCAGACCGATGAACGTTTTATCTCGCTTGCAGATGATATGGGCAGACGATCGTTCACCGATTACCGCAAGTACCTCGAATCACAGCGCAAAACGGTAGTATCGGCTAAAAACGCCATACCGCCGCGTGTCGACGAGAATCTGAGGACGATAAACGAATATCAAAACATAGACGCGGACAAGGCAAACGCCGAGCTTGCCGAACTGACCGAGGAAGCGGCGCGGCTGCGTACCGAAAAAGCAAAGATCATCGACAATGTAATGATTGCCGATCTTGATGCAAAGCTGACCGGCATTGCCGGTGAAATAAGGCTGCTCAATGCGGAAAATGAAGCGCATCGAAAGTCTCAGATGAACATCGACGGTGCCGCAGAAAAAAGGCGGCTCGAAAGCGAAAAGAAACTGGCTGCATCGGTACTGCGTTCGGCACAGTCCGACATGAATCGAGCAGTTGCGGCATTGCAGGAACGAGAAACACGGCTTGTTGATCTCCGAAAGGAGTATGAAGCAGTCAGCGGCAAGGAGTTTGACGGCTCGAAGGAGTGCCCGGCATGCGGCAGACCATACGATGACGCTCAGATAAAGAAAGCAATGGAAGCGTTTGACGCCTATAAGGCTGAAAAGCTCGGCGAGATCGCAGTACAGGGTATGGAGCTGAGCAAGGAAGTCGACAAGGCAAGAGCTGCCGTTACCGATTGTCAGAACGCATATAACAACGCAAAGTCAGAGCTTGATAAGGCTACGGCCGACTATGAAGGCTATACGGTTGAAACAACAGTCATCGGTGATATGCCCGATTATGCCGAAAAGCTGGCGGCACTTAAAGCCGATGAACAGAGTATAAAAGAGGAAAAGGAAAAGTATCGTGCCGACACCGAAGAAGTGCGCAATGAACTTGATCGTAAACTTTACGATACCGAAGTCAAGCTGCGCGGAGTAAACGCCGTTCTCTCACGTGTCGTACTTGCCGAAGCGGCAAAGGAACGTGTCGAAACACTCAGAAAAGAAGAACGGCAGCTTGCCGACGAGATCAACCGCATAGACAAAATGCTGTATCTTGCTGCTGAGTTTACACGCTTCAAGGTGGGGCACGTGCAGGATTCCATAAACAGCCGCTTCCGCATTACAAAGTTCAAGTTATTCAATGTACAGAAAAACGGCGGTCTTGAGGAATGCTGCGAAGCTACGCACAACGGTATAGGATTCAACCGCAGTCTCAACGACGGTGCGCGTGTAAATGTGGCACTGGATATAATTACGGCATTGTCTGCGTATCACGGTATCAGCGTTCCGCTTTTCATTGACAACGCAGAGCGTGTGACGGGAATGCTCGAAGCAAATACACAGACCATCAAGCTGATAGTATCGGCTGATGACAATGAATTGAGGTGTGAAAAAGATGGCTCTTTTAGCGAAGAAGAAGACAAAATCATCAGTACCGCCGCTGGATGCTGACACTTACCCGGCGGTGTGTATCGGGGTCGTTGACCTCGGTGAACAGCATTCTGAGATGTACAAAAACTATCAGAACAAAGTGATGTTCTTGTTTGAGATCTGCGGCGAGACCGTAGACGTTGACGGAGAAGCAAAACCGCGCTGGCTTTCGAAAGAATTCACGCTTTCGCTCAGTGAGAAAAGCAACCTTGCAAAGACAATTGCATCGTGGACGGGCGTTGAGCTGACCGAAGATACATACGATGTTACTCAGCTTATCGGTAAGCCGGCAATGGTGGTTGTTACCGTCAAGGAGACAGACAACGGCACATTTAACGATATCACGGTCATTGCATCACCACCGAAAAAGATGAAGATGCCGGGAGCCGAAAGCGAGACGATATGCTTTGAAATTGAAAATTGGGACGATGAAGTATTCGCCAAGCTACCGGAGTGGATCCAGAACAAAATAAAAAAATCCACCGAGTATCAGACCAGACTTGCACCGGATGAAAAAATCGGCTTCAAAGACGATAATAAAAGCGGTGAATCGGACGGTGAAAGCGGTGAATCGGTGAAAAAAAACGATGAAGTTCCGTTTTAAAGGGGGATGTCATGGAATTTATAAGCCTTGCAAGTTCATCAAGGGGTAACGCCTATATAGTCGAAGACAAGGAGAGCGGCGAGCGGCTGCTGCTTGAGTGCGGCATTCCTTACACGAAGTTAAAGCAGCTGCTTGATCATGACTTCTCCGATGTGGTTGGCTGTCTCGTGACGCATGAGCATAAGGATCATGCACTTTCGGCTCCGTCACTTCTGCGCGACGGTATCGATGTGTACACTTCTTACGGTACGGCTGAGACGTTTAAAAACGGTGAACTGGCGAAGATCATTGAAGAAGGGCAGCAGTTTACCGTCGGCGGCTTTGAAGTATTGGCGTTCCGAACGTTCCATGACGCGGCCGAACCGCTCGGCTTCCTTATACGGCGCGGTGATGATGTGCTGATGTTCGCGACCGATACCGTGAACTTAAATGTTTATGCGGACGGCGTGACGATATATGCACTTGAAGCCAATTACGATAAGTACATACTTGAGGAAAACGAGCACATAATCGACAAGGTCAAAGCGCGTACCATAAGGTCACACATGGAAGTGCGGACACTGCTCGGTTATATTAAAAAATGTGATCTGTCAAACTGCCGTGCGGTTTATCTGCTCCACTTGTCAGCGGCGTGTTCACATGAAAAGCGTTTCGTTGAATGGGTCAGTGAGCTGTGCGGTGATATATCGGTAACGGTATGTAAAGCGTAGGTGATAACGTGGCTAAAACCTACAATGCGTTCCTCATCTTCCACGACTGGAAGGAAGCGTTCGAGGCACTGGACGGCGAAAGCTGCAAGGCGATACTCCTTGCAATGTTCGATTACTCTGTAAGCGGTACGCAGCCGCCCGAATTCGACGATCCTGCGGCAAAGATGGCGGCACGGTTCATTTTCCCGGCAATGGAGCGTCGGGCGAGAGATGCGGAGAACGGCAGGAAGGGCGGTAATAAACGGGTGGAAAATGCAGCTTCAAAGGGAAATGTGGATAACTATGTGGATAGTGCTGTGGAAAACATACCCCAAAACGGCGAATTCTACCCCCCCTCAACCCCCCTTGAACTCCCCTTCTACCCCCGTCCGGGCCCCACCGCGCG
>JAZNRA010000107.1:0-2429 GCA_045590415.1 Acutalibacteraceae bacterium
ACGACGACCACAGACACGACGATCGTGCCGGGAAAGATGTACTTCACCCGGACCGGCGCCGGAACGGAACAGAATCCTTACGTTTACAACGTCGTTGCGAACCCGGCATCGAACCCGGCGACAGCGGGATATTATGAATTAACAAGCATTGACGAAAGCGTGAGCAACTACGTTTCATCGCACCTTGCATTAACAAGCGCGGGTCTTTGGGTCGTTAATGACAACAGCTCTTACAAGATCCTGTTAAGCAGCACGGGCATGAAGGTCTATGACGCGTCCGGTAATCTGGTATCAACATTTGGAGAGTCCATCATATTCAGCTCGACGCGGCAGCAGGTCATTGGTGGTGACAGCAACTACATCCTGTTCAATCCGACGGATGGAAGCATCACGATCAGCGGTAACAACGTCAAGATCGGCAATACCGGCAAAAAGCTGTCCGACGTTTTGACAGACGAAGCGGTCGTTACGGTGTACCCGACAGCGATCAACTGGTCATCAGGGACGGCAACGCTCTCTGCTGTACTGCGCGTAAATGGAGAGCCTGTTACAACTGGGCTGAGCTACCAGTGGTCAAAAGGCACCACTAACATATCCGGAGCAACAAACTCGACGCTTACTATAAACGATTTAAACGCAATATATAATTGCACTGTAACATGGTAGGAGGTAGAGATGGCGACACAGACAGGGAGCATAGATTTAAGCACATACAAGAGCGCGGCGTCCAACGCTACAAAGTACGTCACGGACATAACAAACGGCATTTTTGTTCATCCGGAGAACGACGCAAACAACGGCGTACAGATCACGGATTCAGTGGACATTAAGCGGAACGGCACGAGCGTTGCAAATTTCGGAGCAACGGCGCGGGTCGGCGCGGAATCGGGCGCACACGTCAATATCAGCACTTCTGGTCTTGAAATGGCTGATGGTAATACACCAATGGCAAGCCTGTTTTCGTCCGCGTTACACTTGGGTAATGGCACTTATGACATCTATGTAACATCTACGACAGACGAACATAACGTCACTCATCACGTTGCGCATTATACTGTGCAAAACAACGCGTCATCCGTCCAAACCAAAAGGCATGAATTTAACGGGACAATATACGTCAATGACGGCGTGTTTATTCCGTCTGGCGGTTTTCTCTACCTTGCCGGAGAAGGTGGTCAATCGTGGGCAGAAATAGCAAGCTACATCCCTGGACTCGTAATAAGAACGAGCGAGAGCGACCTGAATCTTAATACAGAAACGGGATTGTATAAATATACTTCATCAAATACTAATCTGCCATATTCTGGTGTCGGTGGAATGATGCTTGTGTTGGCTTACAACGAAAACTATATTTATCAGTTCGCGTTTGCGAATAGTTCATCGACCACAAACAACACGACACAAATGCGTATTTATTCACGCCGGTATTACAACGGCACCTGGTATTCATGGTATAAGGTCACATTATCATAATTGGAGGAACCATGTATAAAATAAATGGTACAGCGATCACCCTGACACGGGGTGATTCTTTTTATGCAACGGTCACAATGGAACAAGCCGACGGAGAGCCGTACATCCCACAAGCGGGCGACACGATCCGCTTTGCACTGAAAAAACGATACACGGATTCAGAACCGCTCATTATTAAACCGGTCCCGACCGATACTTTGATGCTCCATTTGGAGCCGGAGGACACAAAAGCGCTTCCATTTGGGCGGTATGTTTATGACGTTGAGCTGACAAAAGCAAACGGCGATGTTGATACATTCATCTGGGAGGCAGACTTTGAGATCGCGAAGGAGGTGCATTAAATGGCATTATCCGCATCATCCAATCTGATCGGCAGGCTATCCGGTGGCGAACGGATTAACGGCAGACTGTCAGGCGGTGAACAGCTCAACGGCAGTATGACCGTGCCGGAGCGGGTGAATTCTAACATTTACGATGGAGATTACACCGTAACGCCGATTTTCGAAAACATGATTTTGGAAACGAACGGGAAGCTCATGCTGGATGACGTATCAGTATTGAAGATTCCCGTAGAGATAACAACGAACATAACAGGCGGAAAGACCGTCTACATTGGAGGAGATATGTAATGGCTAACGAGTACAATTCAAAGGTCGTATTAAGTAACGGAACCGTTTTAATGGATCTAACAGCGGACACGGTAGACGCGGCGCACCTGTTATCAGGTTACACGGCACACGGTGCAAACGGCGCACCGATCACAGGCACTTGCGCTTATGATTCTGACACTTCAGACGATACATTGCTTGTATCAGAGGCACTTTCCGGCAAGACTTTCCATGCCAGAGGCACGGCTTATACCGGCACGATGACGAACAACGGCGCGGTCGCCGGTACATTGTCAAGCAAAACCACGCCGTACACGATCCCGCAAGGCTATCACGACGGTTCCGGAA
>JAZNRA010000108.1:0-15516 GCA_045590415.1 Acutalibacteraceae bacterium
ATATCCGGCGAAGCGGTAACGTTGATGATCAAGCCGCGAGCACCGTTAATGGTGGTCTCAAGCAACGGGCTGGCGATCGCTTCGCGGGCAGCCGCTTCGGCCTTATCTTTACCTTCTGCACGGCCGATACCCATGTGAGCATAGCCGGCATCCTTCATGATGGCGGTAACGTCCGCGAAGTCAAGGTTGATAACGGCTTCCGCGGTGATGAGTTCGGAAATGGACTGCACGCCCTGGCGCAGAACGCTGTCCGCCGCCTGGAAGGCGTTTGCCAGCGTGATGCGCTGCTCAGTGACGAGCTTCAGACGCTCGTTGGGGATAACCACCAAGCTGTCCACGTGCTCACGCAGGATAGCGATACCGTTCTCCGCCTGCTCCATACGGCGACGGCCTTCAAATGCAAACGGTTTCGTGACGATACCAACCGTCAAAATACCCATTTCGCGTGCAATCTCCGCCACAACGGGAGCTGCACCGGTACCGGTACCGCCGCCCATACCGGCGGTAATGAACACCATGTCCGTGCCCTTGAGCGCGGCTGTGATCTCCTCGCGGCTTTCCTCAGCGGCGCGCTGACCCTTTTCGGGGTTTGCACCGGCACCCATACCGCGTGTCAGTTTTTCGCCGATTTGCAGTTTTATTGTCGCCTGAGAGCGCAGCAAAGCTTGGTGATCGGTATTGATCGCCACAAATTCAACACCCTTGACACCGGCCGTAACCATGCGGTTGAGCGCGTTTCCGCCGCCGCCGCCGACACCGATTACTTTAATTTGAACGCCGGTATCCAAGACTTCATCATCGTATTCAAAGTTCATGGAACATCCTCCTACCTTTTATTTCGCAACAGTTAATCTTCATTTACAGAGTCACTGTACATTATACTTCTTTAATTCTATCATGTCAACCCCATGATTTCAACACTATTTTTAGAAAAATTTTTCTTTTTTTAATTATTTGTTTCCGGCTCGTCGTTCACGGGCTCGTCTGCGGGTTCTTCCGCGTCCTGTTCAAGCAATGAAGACGGTGTGAAAATAATCGTAGGCGTTTCCACCGTCGTATCGGAATACTGACTGACGTTTAACAGCCCCGTTGCCGTTTCGCCGTGGCGTGCCAGAATTTTGGGAATAGACGCTGCCGCCACCGCGATCTCATAGGTTAAATTGGAATCATTGCCGAGCGCAATATCAATCTGATTCTTCCAGTTAACACGAATGTCGCTGAGATTTGTCATATCGATCTCGCTGACGTAACCGAGCTTGTGCAGCTCAAACGCGGTACAGATCTCCCCAATGATCGAAAGACTGCGCTCGTTGAGTACCTGCTTACCGACCTCGTCGGTCAGCGTACCCGCTCCTTTCAGGTACATACGCCGAAGCGGGCGCTCACTCTCGATCGGAATCTTTTGCAGACCGACGCCGTTTTCGTCCACTACGACCCAGCCGCCGCCCGCATATACCGCGCCCATTTCTTCCGCTTCGGTGATGCGAATGGTAACCTCGCGCTTAAAGCTGATATCAATATCCACGTCCCGCACGTACACAAATTCTTTTTTGAGTCGTTTGGCGGCTTGTCCTTTGTTGACCGAAAAAACACTTTGCCCAACCTTAAGACCGCTCACGCCGACGATCGCTTCGTTGTCGTACTGCGTATTTCCCTCTACGGAAATACTGCGGATACCGAGCGCCGAGGGCTTGCCCTCGGCCGTCGGCTTTTGAAGCGCCGCCGGTAACAGCAATACCGTCAGCACGAGGAGCAGCACGTTCAAAAGCGACAGCACGACAAACAGCCGGAAGCGGTTTTGTTTCCGCTTCTGGCTGCTTTGGCGTTTCGGTTGTGAGCGTCTCTTTTTCATGTATCCGCTCCGTCGTATAAAATATGTGCGCCAACCCCCGCAAGAGTCTGCGCCATGGCTTCATAGCCGCGTTCTAAATGCTGTAATTGTGTAATTTCCGTCGTGCCGCCTGCCGCAAGCCCTGCAAGCACCAATGCCGCACCGCCGCGCAGGTCGGTACACTCCACCGCCGTGCCCGACAAGGTCTTAACACCTTCCACAACGGCGACCCGTCCTTCAACCTTGATGTTCGCACCCATACGCATCAACTCACACACGTGCTTATAACGGCTTTCGAAGATCGTTTCAATAAACACGCTGGTTCCTTCCGCCACGCAAGCAAGTGCCATAACGAGCGCCTGTGCGTCGGTGGGGAAACCCGGATACGGCAACGTGCGTACCGTGCGGATGCGGCGCAGTCGCCCCGGCGCATTGACCAGCAATTCATCCCGCCATGCCGTGACCTGACATCCGGTTTCTTCAAACACCGGTATCAGCGCTTGCACGTGTTCGGGATAAATATCTTTCAAAAGCAGAGATCCGCCGGTGATCGCCGCCGCCCCCATATAGGTCGCGGTTTCGATGCGGTCCGGTATTACCCGATGGCGGCATCCGTGCAGACGCTCAACGCCCTCGATGACGATCGTGCCCTCACCCGCCCCGCGGATACGCGCCCCGCAAGCGGTCAAAAAGTTACACAGATCTATGATCTCCGGCTCTCTGGCGGCATTAAAAACGGTGGTGGTGCCGCGCGCCGTTACCGCCGCCAACAGAATGTTCTCGGTGGCACCCACGCTGGGAAACGACAACGAGATCGGACAACCGACCAACCTGCCGTGAACGCGGCACAAGAGCCGCCCGCCCTCCTCGTCGATGTGAAGTCCCAGCTGACGGAGCGCCGCCAGGTGTAAGTCGATCGGGCGAGGGCCCAGTTCACAGCCGCCGGGGAAGGTCAGCTGCGCTCTGCCGCTTTTTGCCACAATCGCACCGAGAAAAACGATAGACGACCGCATTTCCCGCATGAGCGTGTCCGGCACCTCATACCCCCGCGCCTGCGACGCATTGATATGGACGGTATGCCCGTCCCGCTCAACGCGGCATCCCAGGTGTTCTAAAATCTTAATGGCTGCGCAAACGTCCGACAACAAAGGACAATTTTCGATCTCACACGATTCGCCTGCCAAAAAGGTGGCTGCCAAAATCGGCAATGCGCTGTTTTTTGCTCCGTGAATATGTACCGCACCGTTCAAGCGGTGCTCGCCTTCAATAATCAGCTTTGACACCGTCGTCCACCCCACTCTCCGAAATCAACCAACAAGGTCTTATACCTCATCCTATGATTTCAAAAGAAAAAGGTGACAGCGCTCTATTTCGTGTTTATAAACTCTTTAACAACGGCATAAATCCGTTCGTGTGCGTCCAGCACCGCCGCGTCCCCTGCCGCTTTGCTCATCTTTTCAAGTGCAGCGGGAATAAGTGCCGTTTTCTCTATGGTATCCCACAAACGCGCATCTGTCAAATCTTTTTCCTCAATGCAGAGTGCCGCGCCGCGGTCGGCAAGTGCCATGGCGTTATAAAACTGATGATTTTCCGCCACGTACGGCGACGGAACTAAAATTGACGGCTTTTTCATGGCCGGCAGTTCACTGAGCGTCATCGCACCGCAACGCGAAACAACGAGATCCGCCGCCGCCATACAACGGGGCATATCGTCAATATATTCCCGCACCTGCACGTGCACACCGTCCGGCGTGACGCCTAACTCCGAAAGAAGTGTTATCATCTTTTGATAGTTCTCCCCCCGGCCGGTACCGACAATAAACTGCAGTTTTTGTTCCTCCTGATTGCGCTTGAGTACGCCGGCGATCGCCTCGTTCAAATGACGCGCGCCCAGACTGCCCCCAAAGCACAACACCAGCGGTCGGTCATCCACGCCGAGTTCACGGCGCGCGGTGTGCGGATCCATTGCCGTAAAATCACGGCGCAACGGGTTGCCGGTAACCACCACGCGCGTACTCTCCGGTAAATGTTTGCGCGCGGCATCGTCTGCGATCATAACGGCTTTGGCATATTTTGAAAGCATCTTAACCGTGACACCCGGCAGCGCGTTGGATTCGTGCAACAGCACCGGCACGCCCATTCGCGCCGCTTGTTGCAGTACCGGTCCGCAAACGTAACCGCCCGTACCGATGGCAAGATCCGGTGCAAACTCTTTAATGATTCGAGCGGCTTCAAGGCCCGCGGTAAACGCATGGTATGCCGCCGCCACGTTGCGACCGATATTCTTTAACGATAGGCGCCGCTGAAACCCCTGCACCGTCACGGTTTTAAGCGGATACCCCGCCGCAGGGACGAGCATCGTTTCCATCTTCCTTTTGACGCCGACAAACAATATCTCGGCATCCGGGTGCTTGGCTTTGATCGTATCGGCGATCGCCAAAGCCGGATTGATATGTCCGGCCGTGCCGCCGCCGGCCATCAATATACGCATCGCTTACCCTCCTGCCAACCGTTTTGTCTGTCGCGAAACGGACAACAACACGCCCATCTGAGCCAGTAACATCAGCAACGACGAGCCGCCGTAACTGAAAAACGGCAAACTGATACCGGTGTTGGGAAACGAGTTGGTGATAACCGCTAAATTAAACACCACCTGCATACCGATCTGCGCGATCAGACCGATGGCTAACATAGAGCCGAATTTATCGGGGGCACGCATGCCGATCACAAAGCCGCGCCACACCAAGGCGGCGAACAGCAGAATGATCAAAACCGCACCGATAAAGCCAAGCTCTTCACACACGATCGCAAAAATAAAATCGTTTTGCGGCTCGGGCAGGAACGAGTGCTTTTGTCGGGAGTTGCCGAGCCCTTCGCCCATGAGACCGCCCGATCCGATCGCAAACAGCGATTGCACCGTCTGCCATGCCGCGTCGCGGCCGGTCTGTCCCGATTCGTACACCACGTCCGAGGTGTACACGCCGATCGGATCCAGCCACACATCAATACGGTCCTGCTCGTATCCCAAAAATACGACCATGATCACGACACCGACCGCACCGATCGCAACGATCGTTCCCAGGTGCGGCAAGCGCGCGCCGCCAATGAACAGCATGACCAGACCGATCATAAGCAACAGAATAGTACCGGACAAATGCGGTTCAATCAAAATCAAAACGGCGGTAAAACCGAGAATGCCGAGCAAGGGCAAAAATCCTTTTTTCAGAGATTTGATTCCTTCCGGATTGCGGGAGATCAAGTGGGCAAACAACAGAATGATCGCAAATTTCGCGATCTCGGACGGTTGTATACTGATCGGACCGACACGGATCCAGCGATGCACGTTTTGAATTTCGGGGAGCAACATAACCAAACCGAGCAATCCCCACGAGCCGAGCATGATCGGAACGGCAAACCGCCTGAGGGCATGGTAGTCGACGAAGGATACACCGATCATGATCACCACACCGATAATGGCATAGATCAGCTGGCGCTTGATGTAATAATAGCTATCACCGCCGTTACGGTAATACGAATAGGCAAAGCTTGCAGAAAACAGACAGACCAGACCAACCGCCAACACGACCAACAGTAGTATAAAAAACGGCATATCAAAACCGTTGGCAAAAGAAAATAACCGCAACCGCCCTTTGCGTTTCGGCAATACATCTTTCGGTGCCGCGTGTGCGGCTGTGGCCCGTTTTGCCATAATGCTCTCTCCTTTAAAGAATGGTTTACAGTACTAACGCCAGCGCTCCGCCGATACCGGCTGTCAAACAAGCGACGGCAACGATCGTATTCTCGCTCCAGCCGCACAACTCGAAATGGTGATGCAACGGACTCATTTTGAACAACCGCTTGCCGTGTGTCAATTTAAAATAACCAACCTGCAGCATCACCGAAACCGTTTCAAAGAAATATACGATACCCATAGGCAACAGCAACAGCGGTCTGCCGATTCCGAAAGCTACCGCGCACAGCACGCCGCCGATAAACAGCGAGCCGGTATCGCCCATGAACACCCGTGCGGGGTGAAAATTCCACACTAAAAATCCTGCGATCGCACCTGCCGCGGCCGTGGTGACAACACCGTAACCAAACGAGTCACCGCATAAAACTAACAGAAACAGGCAAACGATCACCGAAACCGAACCGCACAAACCGTCCACACCGTCGGTCAGATTGGTGGCATTGGTCATCGCTACAACGATAAACACCGTGATCGGAATAAACCAAACGCCCGCCGTCCAAGCGCCGTAAAACGGAACGTGCATCTGCGTACCTCCCGTCAAATACACGAGCAACGCATAACCGCCGGACAACGCGATCTGCATGAGTAGTTTTTGACGGCTTGTCAACCCCAAATTGCGTTTTTTAACCACCTTAATGTAATCATCCAAAAAGCCGATCCCACCGAAGCCGATCGCCATCACGATGCCGGCAAACAGCCGCGTGACCGTTGCTGCGGTATCCGCGTCAGTCACAATTTTAACCGGAAGAAACAGCTGACAAACTAACATCACAACCGGTACAACAATCAGCATAGCGCCGATAAAGATAATGCCGCCCATCGTGGGGGTGCCTTGCTTCGATTTGTGCCACGCGGGGCCCTCGTCACGAATCGTCTGCCCGAATTTGAGCCGATGCAGTATCGGAATGAACACCTTACCTAATCGTTCGGATAACACGAACGAGAGCAATGCTGTTACGATCCATACCGCCGATACCAGTATACCCATATTTTGTGCTCCTCATTTCACCGTTCAGGTGTTATTCTCGTCCAGCGCTTCCGCCACGATCTCGCGTTCATCCAGATGAATCGTTCCGCTGTTTAGTATCTGATAGGTTTCGTGCCCCTTACCCGCAAGCAAGATCGTATCCCCCGGCTTTGCGTTGCGGATTGCCCAATGAATGGCTTGTGTTCGATCGGCAATCACAGTATAAGGGACCTGCGTATCTGATAAACCCGCCACAATATCGTCTATGATCGCGTGCGGATCTTCGGTACGCGGATTATCGGAAGTCACCACCACAAAATCCGAGAGCGCCGCCGCTACTGCCGCCATCTTCGGACGCTTGGTACGGTCGCGGTCGCCGCCGCACCCAAACACGGTCACGAGCCGCCCTGCTTTGCAAGCGTTCAAGGTCTCGCAAATATTCTGCAACCCATCGGGGGTGTGTGCATAGTCGATAACCACCGTAAAATCACGGCCGGTGGGAACGACCTCGGCGCGTCCTTTGATAATCGCAGCATCACATAATGCCGACACGATCTCATCAAACGGGATACCCAACGTCAAAGCACAGGCAGCAGCCGCCAGTGCGTTATAAACGGAAAAACGACCCGGTGTTTTGAGCTTTACTCTGCCGATAGAGCCGGTGGTTACCAACTCAAAATCCACCCCGTCCGGCCGCTCGCGCAGGTTGTGCGCCGTATACTCGGCATTCGCGCTGACCGCGGAATACGTAACCGTCGGGCAAGGCAAATCTTCGCTCATCGTGCGGTACCACGGATCATCGACATTCAAAACCGCCGTATCACTGATAGCAAACAGCCGTTTTTTTGCCGCGGCATACTGTGCCATCGTGCCATGATAATCCAAGTGGTCCTGCGTCAGATTGGTAAAGGCACCCACCGCAAAATGACAGCCGGCAACACGTTCCTGATCCAACGCATGGGAGGAAACCTCCATCACCGCATAACGGCATCCGGCATCCGCCATCGCCGCAAACAATTGTTGCAACTCATAGGAATCGGGAGTAGTCTGTCCCGTTTGTACCACACGCTGTCCGATCATATTTTGAATGGTACCCACCAAGCCGACGGTGTGACCCGCCCGCTCTAAAATGTGTTTTAACAAATACGAGGTGCTTGTTTTGCCGTTCGTACCGGTAATACCGACCAAACACAACTTTTCCGACGGACGATCAAACCAGTTAGCACACATCTGTGCCCAAGCGGCGCGTGTATCGACTACTACAATCTGACGAGGCAATCCCAAATCCCGTTCACACACGACCGCAGCCGCGCCTTTTTCCAAGGCCTCGGCGGCAAACCGATGACTGTCGATTTTCGTTCCGGAAATGCAAACAAACAAACAGCCCTCGGTGATCTTGCGAGAATCACGGCACAGCGCCGTGATCTCAACGTCGTCACAAAAGCCGGTTGCCAAAACGTCTTGTAATACTCGAAACAGCTTCATCTTCGCACCTCTATTCGATCGCATCTTGATAAAGAATACGTATCTCGACCACCGTCCCGTCGGGAACGGTGCTTTCTTTTTCAACGGATTGTGTTGCAACGACCGCCTGCCGTTGCGTGTTCAAGTTGTCTGCTTGATCGGTCCAGCCGACGATGCAGACGTTCAGCCCTGCATCGGTGAGGAGGCCGTTTGCCTCTGACAGCGTTTTCCCCGTCACGTCCGGCACCGTTACCTGCTCGGGCGGCTGCCCGTCGGTATACAAAACGACCGTTCCGTTTTTGGAAATCACCGTACCCGCCGCAGGGCTCTGCGCCGTCACGGTACCGCTGCCGACAACGCGGTAGGATAACCCGGCGCTTTTCAAGACCGCACTTGCCGCCGAAGCGGTCTTCCCCGTCACGTCCGGTACCGTCGCGCGTAAGGAGGTCCATTCCTCTTCGGTATACTGCGGCTCAACGCCCAAATACGGTAGCACGTCGGCAAAGATCTTTTGCGCAACGGGTGCTGCCAACGTTCCGCCGTAACGGATATAGGTCTGCGGTTCGTCGACCATCACGATCACCGCGATACGCGGATTGTTTGCGGGCGCAAACCCGCAAAAGGAGGCAACCGCGTTTTTACGGCCGTTATCGGCAGACGCCTGATCGGTTTTCTCGGACGTGCCGGTCTTACCGGCAACGCGGTAGCCCGCCACGTAGGCGTTTTTTGCACCTCCGCCGTCCACCACGCCCTCCAACATCGTGCACATACGCGCGGCGGTATCCGCCGAAATGGCGCGCGTGCGTACAGTGGGGGTGTTCAGTACTGTTTTGACACCGTCTGCCGCCACACTGTGGCTGACAACGTACGGCGTGCGGAGATTGCCGTCGCTCGCTACGGCACTCACGCCGGTAATCATTTGAATCGGGGTAACCTTGAAGGTCTGCCCGATGGACGAGGTCGCCACGTCCACTGCCGTGATGGCGGAAGCACTGTGGTACAACGTGGTGGTGACCCGTGCTTCCCCCAACATATCGATACCGGTAAGTGACGTAAAACCAAAGCGCTCATGATACGTCGGGAATAACGACGTGCCCAGCAGTGAGCCGATCGTCATAAACGCGGGATTGCAAGAATGTGAGATTGCCTCTGCCAACGTTTGACTGCCGTGACTGCGGGGAAACACGTGGCATTTCATGGTACGCACTCCCGCCATCGTATAGGTACCGTTGCAGAAAAAGCGAGAATTTTCCGACACAAGCCCCTCCTGCAACGCGGCGGAAGCGGTAAAGATCTTAAACACCGAGCCCGGCTCGTAGAATTCCGATATTGCCTTGTTTTTCCATTGCTTTTGTAAGGCGGTAATTCGTGCGTTGGATTGCTCGTCCCCTGCGAGCAACGCAATCTGCGCTGCGATATCGGGGTTTTGCAAAACGCGGGGATTGTTGAGATCGTAATCCCCTTTTGTCGCCATCGCCAACACCTCGTCGGTACGCACATCCATCACAATGGCACACGCACGATTGGTAGCACCGGTCTCGGCAACCGCAACCTCTAAATAATTTTCCACAATTTTTTGAATGTTCACGTCGATGGTAAGGTGAAGACTTTCCCCCTCCTCCGCGTCAATTGTGGTTTCGTATTGAATCGTGTTAGGAAGTGCGTCACCGCGACCGTTTTGGGTAGTGATAACTCTGCCTGCTCTTCCGGCAAGCCGTTCGTTGTACTTCGCCTCCAAGCCCTCCAGACCGGTGTTATCCGTTCCGGTAAAACCGAGAACACAAGAAAGCGTACTGCCGTTTGGATATTCGCGCTTATAATCCTGAATCACACGGAACGCACCGGTAAGGTTTTTTTCCTTCACCCATTCAACAAAGGCGATACGCAGCGGTGTATCTATTTTAGACTTGATCACCTCGTACCGAGATCCTGTTTTTTTCGTTTGTTTTTCCAGCTTTTCCGCATTGATCTGTAAAAGTTCGGGCAATTCCGCACAGATCATTGCACGCGAGCCCTCGTCCGGTATTTCCGACGGCATCATAATGACCGTCGCGACCTCAACACTTTGTGCCAACACAACGCCGTTGCGATCATAGATCGTACCGCGTTTGTCCGAGATCACGCTGTCAGCAAGTTGTTGCTCCGACGCCAGCGTTTGCCACTGTGTATGCTGGACGATCTGCAACGCCGCAAGTTTGCCGCATACGGCGCAAAAACAAACGATCATTACGGCAAGTACTGCCAAAGCACGTTGCCACATCCGACGGGAGGGGGCCCGCATTGAAACATCCTGTTGATGAAAGCGTTTCATAAACAGGTGTCCTCTCAAATAAACTAATAGATGGTATCCGCGTAGGTAAATTCAACAGTAATAACCGTACCCTTTGCTACCTGCTGTCCGGCTTTCGCCGATTGTCGTGTGGCGGTCGGTGTACCGGCGGTCGCACTGATACCTGACAGCATGACGTTCACGCCCGCGGCATTGGCCGCTTGATTGACCTGCGCCACCGTAAGGCTGGAAAAATCGGGAACAGCGGTCATCTGGGTCTCGCTGTTAGTGGTGTACAGCCATACGGTACCGCCCTTCGGGATCGAGGCACCGCTTGCCGGTATTTGCTTGATAACCGTATCACCGTTGCCGACGGTGTGATACGTCAGCGTGGAAGCTTTCAACATGCTTGCCGCCGCAGAGACCGTCGCACCCACAACGTTCGGAGCACTGCGATCCAAGCCGGCGATCTCCTCCTCGGTATAGTTCGGTTCCACACCGAGGTGCGGAAGAATATCCTTTAGTATTTTTTTGGCACACGGCGCTGCCACACCGCCGCCGGATTTTAAACGTTGCGGTTCATCGACCATCACCAGCACGGCAACCTGCGGATCATCCGCCGGTGCAAAGCCACCGAAAGAAGCGACGATCTCAACGTTTGCATCATCCTCTTCCTCTGATTTCGTCTCGGTTTTTTCCGAAGTACCCGTCTTACCCGCCACGCGGTAACCCGAAATGTACGCATTCTTAATGGCGCCGCTGCTGACGGCATTTCCTAACATAGCACAAATACGGCGCGACGTGTCCTCCGAGATCATCTGCCGTTTGACAACAGGTTCGGTGTTGGTAAGAATATTACCGTCGCCGTCCAACACTTTTTGCACGATGTACGGCCGCATCAAATACCCACCGTTTGCCACGGCAGACATCGCCGTGACCATCTGCAACGGAGTAACTTTAAAGGTCTGTCCGATAGAGGATGCCGCGACGTCGACCAAGGAAATCTCCTCGGGCAAGTGATACAATCCGCTCGTAACCATCGGCTCACCGAGCAGATCAACGCCGGTCTTGTCAGTAAAGCCAAAGCCGGCATGATATTTGGAAAACAACTTAGTACCAATGCGCGTACCCAGCGTCATAAACGAAGGGTTGCAAGAATTCGCGATGGCTTGCACGAAATTCTGTTGACCGTGCCCTGTGGGATAGATCCAGCATTTCATATTACGATCGGCAATGGTGTAACTACCGCCGCAATAGAAAGGACTTTCCTCCGTAACCAATCCTTCCTCCAAGCCCATAGCGGCGGTAAACGTCTTAAACACCGATCCGGGCTCATAAAAATCGAGCGCTTTGTTGCGGTATTGCTCCAAGCGCGCCTTAACGATCGCGTCAGACTGTTCCTGTCCCGATAACAGCGCAATCTGCTCCGCCACGGTAGGATCTGAGATGGTCAAGTAATCATTCGGGTCGTAATCTCCCTTGGTGGACATTGCCAGAATGGCACCCGTATCCACGTCCATCACGATCGCGCAACCACGGTTAGTTGCGTTAAATTCGGTCAACGTTTCCTCTAAATATTTGTCCGTGACCTGCTGAATGTACTGATCGATCGTCAACACCAAGCTGTTGCCATCGGTCGCATCCACGGTATATTCGTACTGCAGGGAGGTTGGCAGGTGGTCGCCGTACGTGTTTTGCGCCACCACCATACGACCGGGCGTACCGGATAACTCGTCGTCATATTGCAGTTCAAGACCCTCACGCGCCACGTTATCTTTGCCAACAAAACCAAGCACGCAAGACAGCGTATTTTTGAGAGGATATTCGCGCTTGTAGTCGGTAACGATACGAAACACGCCGCCGAGACTGTTCTCATTCACCCATTCGATAAAGGCGTCGCCGACAGATTTGTCCACTTTGGATTTAACGACTTTATACTGCGATTCACTGTCCAGGGTTTGCTGATACAGCGTTTGGCGATCTACTTCCAGCATGACAGACAGCTCATCCGCAATCTTTTGGCGGGTTACCTCGCGGCGAATGTTGCAGGGTGCCATGACAATGGTGCACACCTCTCGTGTCAGCGCTAACACCGACATATTAGCATCGTAGATCTGCCCGCGATTGGCAGATATTTCCACATCCGCAAGCTGTTGAGCAACCGCCTGTTTTTGCCATTCGTCCTGCTGCAAAACCTGAACGCGGAACAATTGACACACGAGAAGTGCTAAGCACAGAAATGTCGCCGCAATGCAGATTACCGTACGTGTCCGCATAGGCCGCGTCAGACCCGTTGTCTGTGCTTGATTGCCTTGATTTGTTGACATCCTGTTCACCTCGCCTTGATCCTTGGTTTTAATAAGGAAAGAAAAGAGAGTCAAGACGCTACATCCCAACTCTCACCGTCCGAGGTCCCTGCTATAAATATACGGAGGATCCCTCGATATAGAACTCGTCTATTGCAACCACACCGTCAGGGTGTTCCAAACGGCGGCCCAAAACCCTGTACTGTCATCCGTCGATTCCGGGGCGACCGAAGTGACCGTGATATAATCGATTTGGCCGGATTCCACCTGACGAAGTCCTGCGCTTTCAGCGTAATCCTCTACACTTTGCGCCGACGTCTGGGCGGCAAGCTCACTTTCAAGCCGTCTTGCCTCGCCTACCGCCTCACTGAGTGTTGACTCTGCATGGCTAATAGCACTGTTTAGTTCCGTTAAACGGACCTGACTGGATATCATAAATCCGATCACCAACAACACCGCACCGGCAACCGCCGCCGTGACGACCGTGTTGATCAGTTTTTGCAAGCGAGCGCGGCGCTTGTCTGCTTTTGTCGCTTTTTTGCCGGGGAGAGCCCTGATTTTCGCCTTCGGCTCGTACATGGATAAATCGTATGCTTCGGATCCGTAAGTTGCCATGATGCTCTCTCCTTTCTGCCTGACATTTTTTATACGTATCGCTCGTGGAGCTTTTCAATGCAACGCAGTTTTGCACTGCGGCTGCGGGGGTTTTTTTCTAATTCCTCTGCAGAGGCCTCAATTGGTTTTTTCGTCACGAGCCGCCCCGCCGGCGTACGTCCGCAAACACACACCGGAAATTCCGGCGGACAGTCGCAGCCCTTGCAAAACGCGGCGAAGCGCTGCTTGACGATGCGGTCTTCTAACGAATGAAAGGTGATGACCGCTAATCGGCCGCCTTCCCGTAAACTGTCAAACGCAATATCCAACGCTTCGGACAAACAATCCAGCTCAGCATTCACGGCAATGCGCAACGCCTGAAACACCTTACGAGCAGGGTGCCCGTCCCGCCGAACCGCTGCCGGAACCGCGTTTTTAATAAGCTCCGCAAGCTGTACGGTGGTTTCGATCGGCCGCTCTGACCGCGCCGCGACAATCGCACGCGCAATAGGGCGGGAGAATTTTTCTTCCCCAAAGCGGAAGAAGATATCCGCAAGCTCTTGCTCGGAAAGTTCTCGGATCAGATCCGCCGCCGTAGCACCCTCTTGACTCATACGCATATCGAGCGGTGCTTCGGTATGATACGAAAAGCCGCGCTCGGGCTCATCCAATTGATGGGAGGAAACGCCGATGTCAAGCAAAATGCCGTCCACGCGGTCGATTTGTTGCTCCCGCAGCACCTCGTCCATGTGTCGGAAATTCCGCCGCACCACGGTTGCCGGCAACCCTAAAAGCCGCTTAGACGCCGCCTTGATTGCATCCGGATCCTGATCCAACGAGATCAGCCGCCCGCTTTGCAACTGCGTGGCAATCAAAAAGGAGTGCCCGCCGCCACCCGCCGTACCGTCGAGGTAAATGCCGTTCGGTCGGACGTTTAACGCCCCTATCGTTTCCTCCGGCAACACCGGTAAGTGATACTCACCGACGCGTTGTAACTCTTTCATATCAGAAGCCCAGCTCGGCGAAATCCGCCTCGACTTCTTCGGAGGTCATGCTCTCAACATCCGCCTCATACGCCAACGGGTTCCACACCTCAGCACGGTTGCCGGCGCCGATTACCAGCGCCTCTTTTTCAAGCCCTGCATATTCCAGCAAATGGCGGGGAAGCAGGATGCGTCCCTGGGCGTCCACCTGCACGTCTACGGCATTCGCCGACAAGTAACGTTGCAGCTTGCGCGCCTGCGTCATGGGCTTTTGTGCAAGCCCTTCCTGCAGTTTATTCCACTCATCCATCGAATACAGGCAAACGCAATGATCCATGACAGCCGCGGCAATAAACAAACTACCCAGCTTGTCACGCAACTTGGCAGGCACAAACAGCCGACCTTTTGCGTCGATATTATGTTGGAATTTTCCGTATAACATCCTGCATTCTCCGTTTTGTATTTTGAGCGGTTGTGGAAAACTCGGTGGAAAATGTGGAAAATCACCACTTTGCACCACTTTGCACCACAGTGACTATATTATACCCCCTTTTGCAAAAAAAATCAACCCATTTATGCGAATTTGTATCACTTTTTTCGGCATACAAAAACTGGTATTTACCGTTTCAACAAGCACCAAAAAACCACAATATTTGCGAAACGATTGTTCCCCTCACAGATAAACACTGCCGTTCGCGGAAGCAACAAAAAGGGCTATCCGATCATGTGATCGGATAGCCCTTTTTACAACAAAGCATGCTTGTGTTATGCACAGCGTCCTACCGATGCCGTCCGAAGCTCGGCGGTCATATCATACGCTACGCGGCGCCACACCTCACGGCGACGGCGACGGTTGCGCACCATGGCAGCATCACGCTTCATTGACAACGTGCAGCAAGTGAGCACCGTCAGGCGGCACAACATCAGAATAACGGTCAGCACGGGGTATTCCCCCATCGCCAGAACGCCGCACATTGCCAATTCCATCGCCGCCATCGACAGCGGAATCCACGCCATGCGACGGGTAACCGCGCATTTGGCAGCCACCATCATATATAAACTTACCGCACCGAACACGGCAGCTGTAACAACACTGAAGATCATACCGAAAACTCCCTTTTCGCCGTTCGGAAAAACCCGAACATTTGTTTCTTTAGTGTCATTATAACAGCCGATTTTCCAAAAGTCAACCAAAATACGAAAATTTGTTCGGATTTTTTGTTAAGGTGACACGGCCCACTCGAACCTTATCCGTTTTTTGCGCGCTGTTTTGCGGCCGTCACGGTGTTTTTCAGCAACATGGCGATCGTCATGGGCCCGACGCCGCCGGGAACCGGCGTGAGATAGCCGG
>JAZNRA010000109.1:0-14702 GCA_045590415.1 Acutalibacteraceae bacterium
AGTCACCGTTCGTCGCGCACAGCGCGACACCTTCACATTCGCCCCTCGGGCGAATATATCACACGCGCAACGCGCGTATATCACTGCCGCAAGGCAATATCACACCGCCGCAAGGCGGTATATCACTGCGGCAGCACCGCCGCCGCTACCCTCTCACACCCGCGAGCATCGCCTGTACGGCGGGATCGGGTACGGGGGTGAGTTGCGTGCGTTGCGCACCTGCCGACGCCGCACCCGCTTTGCGGGCGGCATCGGTTGCCGCTTCCACGCGTACACGCTCACGGTGCTCGTGGCGCAGGTACGCATCCAACAGCGAAATGCCCTCGTCCAGCGCCGTTTTGATCACCGATTCGGGCAGCGCGTCAAAGTCGGAAACGTCGGGACATTCCTCGCGCAGTCGACAAAAGTCGTCAGCCAGACGCTCCTCGTCGCTGACAGCGGACACGTCCCCGCCGCACAGCACGTCCACAAGCTCGCGTACGCCGAGTCCGTGTTGCTGTGCCAACGTTTTCAGCTTGTCGAGCATCGGTTCTACGGTATCGAACTTCATGCCCTTTTGTGCGTAAGCGGTCGCTTCCTCCAAGTTCAGTTGGTAGTCCTGCTTGTTGAATTTGACCGGCAGGCAAAACGCGGGCTCCTGCAAGCCGTCCCCTGAATGCTCAGAATTCTCCGCGTCACGTTCGGCCCCCTCTCCGAGGGGGCGGTCAGCCGTTCGGCTGACCGGGGGAGTTTCCACAGAAGAAACTTCCTTTCCTGTGCTTACGCTATCTTCAAGCGGTGTGGTAGCCGCCGTGAGATCTGTATGTTCCATACTCATTCTCCTTTACTTTTCCCCTTGCCTCCCCTTGTCAGGGGAGGTGTCGGCGAACGCCGACGGAGGGGTAGTCACCGTTCGTCGCGCACAGCGCGACACCTTCACATTCGCCCCTCGGGCGAATATATCACACGCGCAACGCGCGTATATCACTGCCGCAAGGCAATATCACACCGCCGCAAGGCGGTATATCACTGCAGCAGCACCGCCGCTCACCGCTGCTCCTCACCGTCATAACTCAAAAAATTCTCGTATTCGCGGCGAAGCTGTTCCTGCTCCTTGTTCACTTTGCGCCGTTCTCTCGGCTTGCACGACGGGTATTCTCTGATCAAGATCACCGTCACGATCCCCAAAACAAATCCGATCACTGCCTGCATTTTCGTTTCGCTTCCTTTCATTTCGATTTGCGTGTGCGACGCTCGCGTGAACAGGTCCACCCTGCGGTGGACCGCTTCTTCCGCTCTCTGCCCCGCACAAACCAAAGACAAGACCGTAGGGGCGATTATCAATCGCCCGCCCCCAAAGTCTCCCTTGCCTAAAGGGAGGTGTCTGTGGCAAAGCCACAGACGGAGGGATTGTTCAAATCCGTCGCCGTCAGGCGACTCCTTCATTCTTCATCATTCATTCTTCATTTTTCATAGCGGTGACGGTGTCACCGCTATATCCACCCACGCTTCAGTTCTCCCGCCAACACCGCGCCCTCGGTCACCCGCTCAGGTGACGGCGGTGCGGGGCGGAAATGCGTGATATCCTCCATTGCGTAACGCAGGGCGTCCATCAGATGATCCTCCCCGCCGCGCGGGCGGTTGATGATCCCCGCCGCGGTCTTTTCCCACGCGTAAGAGGATAATTCCTTAACCGTTTCCCGACAGCGCGGATGCACCAATATCCGATATTCCTGCAACCGCGCGATCCCGTGTAACAGCGACCCCGCACCTTTGCTCGCGGGCGTAATGCGGTAAATCCCCGCACGGCGCAATTCCTCGTTGGATTTCGGCTCCGCCGAATCGGCGCGGATGCGCTCGCCGTCGTATCCCATTCTGCATAACCGCTCGGCAATATCGCTGTTAAGTAACCCGCGGCATTTGAACTCGTCAAACACGTATAACACCCGATCAACGGGGTTGACCGCCGCCGCGATAAACGCGGTGGGGTCGTTGGAATAGCCGTAATCCAGCCCGTATACCCGCCGATATTTCCACGCTTCCGGTAAGCGGTCAATCGTAAACTCGGCGACCGCCCAGTTGTCGTAGATGAGCCCGTCCGCAATGCCCCATTCGCCTCTGCCCGCCACCGCAAAACGGCGCGGGTTATCCCGCTTCATGCGGTCAAACACGGCGCGGTCGGCATCGTCCAAAAATTCGTTGCACCGATAATCGGTGGTAAAGGTCGAAACGTTTTCCGCCTGCTTATCGAAAAACCGCGCTTTCAGCCAATGATGCTCGCTCCACGGGTTAAAGGTCAGCGTCGTCTGCTTAAACAAGGGCGGCGGGACCTCGCCGCGCGGCACCGAGAGGTCAAACGTATCAAACGCTTCCTCGCTTTCGATCTCGAACGCTTCCTCCACCCACACCCAGCACAAATAGCCGTGCATCACGGTGGTGGAGGCGATCTTATACACGTCGTCAAATCCGCGGAACAAAATTTTCTGTCCCGTCGGCAGGTAGGTCATCTCCATGGGACTTTGCGTCGCTTTCCATAAATGCGATACCCCGAGCCGCGCCGCCGCCCACTGCAACTGCGCAAACGTACTGCTGCGGTGGGTATCCATGATACGGCGGATGACGAGCAGATTCGCCTGCGGATACCGCATGAGCCGTATGAGGAAATTCAGCGCCGTGGTGGTGGATTTTTTGGAGGCCTTTCCGCCTTTGAGCACCCGATACCGCGACCGACAGCGCCAAAATTTGCCGTATCCGCCGCCGACGATCGCCTTTAAATCCACCGTCATTCGATCCGCTCCTCACCGACAAACCGCACCGGCTCCTCCGTGTGAGCCGCACGCGCTTCGCCCTTGTCGGCAAACCCCGCGCGGTTGCGTAAATAAAACATCCACAGCCCGTGGCTTTTCGGGTCGGCCGCCAGCGCGTGGCTGATGACCGAGGCGGTACATTCCTGCAGCGCCGCTTTGAGGATGCGTGCCGTCTCACCTTTTCCCGAGGCATACAGCACCACCGTTTCATACGGAATGTTCAGCGCCGCCGCGAGGGCGTCTGCGTGAAACGGCGAGCCGTCTGCTTCACACCGCCGCCGACACGCGTCGATCGTCGCTTTAATGTCGGATATCGTTCCCAGTTGTTTCACGCTTTTCACCCACCTTATTCTCGCCTCCCCTTGTCAGGTAACGGAGGGGGCGTTGCACTGCCTTTCGAAAGTCACCTTCGCTCAAGCTCGCCGCACCTGCGGTGGGCGTTTCGCCCCGTTTGTATCGCCCTTTTCGACCGCTATAAAACCACCGACGGTCACCTTCCCTCAAGTTCGCCGCACCTGCTTCGGGCGTTTCGTTTCAATCCGTCCCTGCCCCGCTCGTATAGACCGGCTCGCCGCATCTTCCACCGTTTACGCCGCCTTCACAGCGCCCCTACTTTACTCCCCTGCCCTCATCGTGTCCGCTCTACCCAAAGTAGAGCGGAGAGGTATGAGTGCTCCAAGCTTAAGAGAGGGGGCTCCCCGCTCTTTTTTTCGCGCCATGCGCGACACCTTTACCTATTCTTTCCTCTTGCCTCAAACCGCCCTCCGGGCACCTCTTTCAAACGTCACCGCAGTATATCACACGTGGGGCAGTCACCTTCAAGTCGCGCCGAAAAATTATTTTTTCGGCTGTTTTGCCAGTGTTTCCAAGGCCTTGTTGTGTTCTCGGAGGAGGTATTGCTTGGTCTTCCCAAGGTAACCCACGATCTCTTTCCAGGTATTTCCCTGCACGTAGCGCAGGCGCAACACGCGCCGTTGCAAAGGGGTAATTGCCGCGTGCTGCAGCCGCACGATATTCTGCAGCTGATGCGTCGCGATCGCCTTGCGAAGCCGCCTGCGCTCGTCAAACAACTCCGTCACGATCGGCAGCTCACCGTCGGCGATCCCGCATAACCGCTCTTCTTCAAAGTCAAGCAAGTCCCGCCATTCCGCTTCCACCGCTTCCAGCTCCCGCTTATCCGCCACCACCGCCTGCATCTGCGTTTTCAATTCCTGTGCCTTTTCACTTAAACTCATACCCTTTTTTCTCCTTCTTTATCTTGGCCCCCTCCCCGAGGGGGCTGTCAGCCGAATGGCTGACCGGGGGAGTTACTCCTTTTCACTCTCGTCCCGACACCGTTCACATATCCGTTCTCCCTCCTCATATAACGCCGTACCGCACATTTCGCAAAATCCCGTTACCCACGGATCCTCCGCGGGATCGTAGGCGGGACAGTTCACGGGGCAAAACAACTGCCCGCACAGCATACACATACGTTTTTCGCCTCCCGTTGACAGCGTGTTAAAACACGGTGGAATGTTGAAAACTTTCAGCGCGTTAGGATACGGATAAAAGAAAGAATTTGGATAAGGATACGGATTAGGATACGGATTATACCCGACAAGTCGCTGTCAATCTTCCGCCGCTTGTCCGTCCGCTTGCGGATACGGGGCGGGAAACCGACTGCGCTTGTTGCGCACGCGCTGATGCTTTTCCCACGTGAGCAGTTGCAGATACGGCTGTCCCTCCGCCTCGTATAAGAGAAGCAGCCCCGCCTCGGCGAGCGCCTCCACCGCCTCTTCGACCGTGCCGCTCTCGATATCCTCTCTGAGCGGAAACAGCCGCGCTCTCAGCAACGACGGCCGCGCATCCATGCGCCCGTAATCGTCGCATTGCACGATGAGGCGGTAAAAACACACCTCCTCAAACCAACTTAAGGACTCGATCGTCGGGCTCGTACACACGCTTTCCTTCAAAATTCGATTGGACAAATACCTGCTCTCCCCTTCCTTTTTATCTACCTAAAGTAGAGTCCTCTGCCAAAAAACGAGGCGACACGACACGGTCGCCTTGAGGTTACCCTTATTATACTCTACTTTAGGTAGAATGTCAAGATAAAAGTAGAATTTTCTTGCGTTTTTCTACTTTCGGTGTATAATAAAAGTAGAATAGAAACTGCAGGCGCAGGGAACGAACGGGTCCCCTTTTTCGCCGGGCGAGGCAGCCGTTTGAAGTCACGGGGGTGCGTATTGCCCCCTCACACAACCTGATTTTATCCCAAAGGCGAGGCAGAAAGTGAAAGAAGCGGGGTGGCGTATTGCACCCCTCGCACAATCCAATTTTGCCTTAGAGGCGGGGTAGCCATTTGAAGTTACGGGGGTGCGTATTGCACCCCCCGACATAAAAACGTGGTAGAAAGTGAGCGAAACGAAAGATGACGATTGGTGAGAACATTCGGCGATTGCGTGAGCTGCACGAGTTAACGCAACGGGAACTCGGCGCCATTGCGGGCGTCAGCGATAAAGCGGTATCCACCTGGGAGAACGGCTCCAAGACACCGCGCATGACAGCGATCAAGCGCATGGCGGAGTATTTTGGGATACCTGCAGGCGATCTGCTGGAGGATATCCATAACAAAACCGCGCAACCTGCAACCTTTTCCACGGTTTTGTCGCAGTGGTGTTTGTCGTGGGGGCGCACACCCGAACAAGTGGCAGAGGAGTTACATCTGCCGACAAGCAGAATGCAACAGTTGATGGCGGGGAATCCCCCCACCGAAGAGGAAATCGCGCTTCTTTCCTCCCATTTCCGTTCCCCGCGCACCGTATTGCGGGACGGCACCTCCCCGCTTTCGGAGGATCTTCACAATGTCAAACCCGTTCATCTGTTCCCCGCCGCACGGCGCATTCCCGTCCTCGGCCGCGTGCCCGCAGGCGTCCCGATCGAGGCGGTGACCGATATTATCGAAGAGATCGATCTGTCGGGGCACTCGGTGCAGGACGGATACGAGTATTTCGGTCTGCTCGTCACGGGGGACAGCATGTTCCCCGAATACCTGGACGGCGACATCGTCATCCTGCGCATGCAACAAACCGCACAGACGGGTGACGATGTGGTCGCGTATATCGGCAGCTCGGACGCCACGCTCAAACGTCTGACGGTCACCGAAAACGGCATTCAACTGCGCCCGCTCAACCCCGCGTATGAGATCCGCTCGTTTTCAAACGACGAGATCCGCACCCTGCCGGTCACCATTGCCGGTATCGTGATCGAGCAACGCCGCACGAGGAGACACGGATGAGAGAGACCACACTGTGTTACTTGGAGCAGGACGGATGCTACCTCATGCTCTACCGTAACGTCAAGAAAAACGATCCGAACGCCGGCAAATGGATCGGTCTCGGCGGCAAGTTGGAAGCAGATGAAACGCCCGAATCCTGCGTCTGCCGCGAGGTGTATGAAGAAACCGGATTGACGCTGACCGCCTACACCTACCGCGGTATCGTGGATTTTGATTCCGACTGTGACGGCACCGAGCGCATGCACCTGTTCACCGCCGCCGCGTGGGAGGGCACCCTGCATGCGTGCGACGAGGGTGAGCTGCGCTGGATCCCCAAAACCGACCTTGACCGCTTGTCCCTATGGGAGGGCGACGCCGTGTTTTTACGCGCGCTCGAACGCGGTGATCCGTTTTTCACCCTTACCCTCACCTACCGCGGCGGTCGCTTAACGGATGCTGCTTTCCGATAAAAAACGGACGTCATTGCGAAACTTCTCATAAGGAATTCTCGCAATGCCGTCGACTTTTCCCCTCTTGACAAGAACATATGTTCTGTTGTATAGTGATGTATAGGAGATGATACCATGAAGATCGCCGTTGTCGGCTCACGCAGTATTACGAATATTCCGCTGGCAAACGTCATTCCCCCGCAATGCACCGAGATCGTGTCGGGCGGTGCCAGGGGTGTGGATACCTGCGCGCGCATTTACGCGCAGGTACACGGGCTCAAGCTAACCGAATTTTTCCCCGATTACGACCGTTACGGACGCGCCGCCCCGCTCAAGCGCAACGACTTGATCGTGGCGCACGCGGATATGGTGCTCGCGTTTTGGGACGGGGAATCCCGCGGCACCATCTATACCGTTCGCCAATGCAAAAGCCAAGGCAAACCTTACCGTGTTTTCCGTCTGATAAAATAAAGAAGCCTTCCCCACAGAGGGGAAGGCTTCTTTATTCCCCAAAATACGCGTCGAGTACCTGTCGTGCAACAGCGGTGGCGGCGGCAGACGTGCCGTTTTCCATCACCACGGCGAGCGCCACTTGTGGGTTATCCGCGGGTGCGTAAGCAATAAACACGCCGTGGTCCGATCTGTTCGCGCCGTTTTGCGCGGTCCCCGTTTTGGCGGCAAGGGTATACGGCGCGTCCCTGAACGCCGCGTATGCCGTGCCGCCTTTTTTCACCACTTGTTCCATGCCGCGGCGCACGGTACTTCGCGCGTCCTCGCTCATGGGGACGGTGGCGAGAATTTCCGGCTCGTATACGCGGTAGGCCGTGCCGTCGTGCCGTAACAAGCGCTGTGCCAAATGCGTGCGGTAACGCACACCACCGTTGGCAAGCGTCATGGCATACGACGCGAGCTGAATGGGCGTAAACCGCTCGTCCATCTGCCCGATGGCGCATTGGCAGGTATCCCCCGCCACCCACGCGCCGTTTTTGGTATCGGGAGACGCCAACACCCCGCGCGCCTCCCCCACTTCGATGCCGCTTTTCTGCCCCAACCCGAACGCGGCGGCGTAGCGGTTGAGCGTGTCGATACCGAGTAAACGCCCCATGTCCATGAAATACACGTTACACGATTGTTGCAGCGCCGTCACGGTATCCACTGCACCGTGACGGCCCATGCATTTCGGAGCAAACCCCACCGCTTCGTAGTAGCGGTACACCCCGTCACAGACACAATCCACCTTGAGATTTTCGGTAAGCCCCGCGATCGCCACCGCCGGCTTGATCACCGACCCGCACGGATACGTACCGTATAACGCGCGGTTAAACAGCGGTTTGTTCGCATCGCTTGCCAGCGCCGTGTACTGCTCGGAATAGGTGGACAGATCGTAGGTAGGACAAGAAGCACACACAAGCACTCCGCCGTTTTCCACGTCCAGTAACACCACCGACCCGCTTTTCACGTCCTGTCCCGAAAGCGGATCGGTGTTTTTCCCGAGCGCCTCCATCGTGTCCGTAACCGCCGCCTGCGCTAAACGTTGCAGGGCGCTGTCAAGGGTCAGTTCCACCGTTGACCCTGCCACCGCCGCACGGGAGTACACGCTGCCGTCCTCGTACGTGATGCGCACGCCATCCTCGCCGCGCAGCGCGTCCTCGAACGCCGCCTCGATACCGCTTTTGCCGACACGGTCGGTCAGGTGGTACCCTTTTGCTTTGAGCGTTTCGTATTCCTCGGCATACACCGGCCCCACCGTTCCCAGCAGATGCGAAGCCACGTCCCCCGCCTCGTACGTCCGAATCGGCACGAGCGCGGTCGTAAGTCCTGCATATACACTCGGATTCTCGCGCAGGATCGCCGCTGTTTTAGCCGATACGTCCTCGCACAGCACGTCACCGCGCGCCGTCACGGTTTCACCCAGCTGCGTAAGAAGCGCCACCGCTTGCTCGCGGGAGATGCCGTTTGCCGTCACGCGCACCCCCACGCGATCGCCCGATAACCGCACGCCGTTGCGATCCGTAATATCCCCGCGCGCGGCAGGAACGGATACGCTCGCCGCGATGCGCTCGGCTTTGAGCGCCGCGTAGTAGTCACCGCGTATGCCTTGTAACCAAAACAGCCGCCCCGCGTAGATGCCAAAGATAAAAAGCGGTATGATCACCACTGCCGTTATTCTCCTGATTCGCACAACCCCATTCATTCGTCTCAACCTCCCGCCTTGTGCCAACTCCCTCGCCTCCCTCTGACGAGGGAGGTGGCTTTGACGCAGGCAAAGACGGAGGGAGAGACTATCATCCGCTCTCTACCTACCGCACAAAAAACCCACCAAACCAAACAGCACCCCCGCCGCACCGAACCACCCCTCGGCGGTCCAATCGTGCAAAAAGCCGGCGGCGATGCCCACGAACAAGCCACACACCCGAGAACGCCGTACCCCGGCGATCGGCGGGATCAGCGGCAACAGCCACAGCCGTCCGTTCCACAGCGGCACATTTTGAATGAGTGTCGCCAACAATAGCAACGCACCCCACACTGCCACGGCACGGTAAATCCGCAGCAACCGTTTTACGGGATCTTGTGACAACGTAACAAAGTATGGCCCTTCGCCTCGCCTCCCCTTGTGAGGGGAGGTGTCAGTGAAGCTGACGGAGGGGTAGTCATCCCCCCGTGCGGCACCTTGCTTTTTCATTTCACGATCACCATCACGCGCTCCTCACGCTTTGCAAACAGACGCACCGCGGCAATGCGTACCAGCCCGCCGCCGTCCGCCGTCACCGTTTCCAGTTCTCCGATAAGCAACCCGCGCGGGACAGTGCCGCCGTATCCCGACGTCATCACGCAATCTCCCGCAACCGCTTTGCTGTCGCGGGAAAGGGACACCGCCCCGCCGCTCATTTCAGCGGTCTCGGCGGTGCGCGCACAGGTAACGCTCACCGTCACCGCTTCATGCGATAACGTGTGCACCCGCGCCCAGTTCAGCCCCGCTTCTGCGACGACGCCGACGAGCCCCGCCGCCGTGATCACCGGCTCGCCGCCCGCGAGTCCGTCCACCGTCCCCACGTTGACGGTAAAACTATCCGCCTTGGCGGCGATCACCCGCGCCTCGCGCAGGTCAAGTGACGGACGCACCTCTTTGAGTTCCAAAAACTGCCGATAAAACGCGGCGGTATGCACGGCATCCTCTTGCTCTGTCAGTTGTAAACGCAACGCGGAAATCTCCGCTTGCAAGGCCTCATACCGCGCCCGATACCCACCGGGATCCACGCGTTCGGTTACCCATTCTGCCGCCGCGGTCACGCCCTCTTGAAGCGGGGTAAGCAACGTTCCCGCCAGCCCCGTCATACGCAAGATAACACCAACCGCCGCCGCAAGCGCGCCGACTGTGAGCCACCTTACCGTTTTGTAAGACACTTGCCCGTTCCGTTCGCCACGCAATCCAGCGGCGCGTCCGCCACCCGCACCGGCACACCCGTCTCCTCACCGATAAGCAGGTCAAGTCCTTTGAGCAATGCTCCGCCGCCGGTCAACACGATCCCGCCGTCGAGGATATCCGCCGCCAGATCGGGCGGTGTGTTTTCCAACGTTGCTCGGATCGCCCCTACGATCTCCCGCACCGATTCGCGGAGTGCGTCGCGCACCTCCTCGGAGGTCAGCACCACCGTTTTCGGCAGCCCGTCCACCACGTGCCGCCCTTTCACCATCATCGCGCACTCCTCCTCGATGGGATACGCGGAACCCATGTTTATCTTGATCTCCTCCGCACTGCGCTCCCCAATGAGCAACTGATGCTGTGTCTTCACGTAATGACGGATCGCGTCGTCAAACTCGTCCCCCGCCGTGCGGATAGAGGTTTTTGTCACGATATCCCCGAGCGAGATCACCGCCACCTCGGACGTCCCGCCGCCGATATCCGCGACCAGGCACCCCTTTGCTTCTTTCACCGACAGCCCTGCACCGATTGCCGCCGCCATCGGTTCCTCAATCAGCGACACCTCTCGCGCTCCCGCACTGCGTGCGGCATCCTCCACGGCGCGGCGTTCAACCTCGGTCACCCCCGACGGAATGCATACTATCACCCGCGGCCGCATGCGCAGCTGCCCTTTCATCTGATGACGGATCATGTATTTTATCAGTTCCGCCGCCATCTCAAAATCCGCGATCACCCCGTCGCGGAGCGGACGGATCGCCGACAGTGACGACGGCGTGCGCCCCATCATCTGCGCCGCCTCGCGCCCCACCGCAATGATCTGCCGCTTACCTTTATTCACCGCCACCACCGACGGCTCGCGCATCACGATCCCCTTGCCTTTTACGTATACCAGCGTATTCGCCGTTCCCAGATCAATCGCTAAATCACGCATCGTAACACCTCACCTTTATCGTGTGCGACGAATGCCGTTCTATTCACAAAATCTTTACCTTTTTTCCGTTGACATCCCCTTTTAATTCTTCTATAATCTAATAATACTTATGGGGGCGATCGTATGATTAAACAACTCGCCAAAAGTGTGCGGGAATATAAGAAAAACGCGATCTTGGCGCCGCTGTTCGTCACGGGCGAAGCGGTGCTGGAGGTCGTCATTCCGCTGCTGATGTCGTATCTCATCGACAAGGGAATCGAAACCGGCAACATGCGTTACGTGTGGGGCTGCGGCGGCGTGCTTGCCGCCTGCGCGCTGTTATCGCTGCTGTGCGGCGTCATGTCGGGCAAGCACGCGGCAATTGCGTCGGCGGGCTTTGCTCGCAATCTGCGCCACGATATGTATTATACCCTGCAGGAGTATTCCTTTCAAAATATCGATAAATTCTCCACCGCGTCGCTCATCACCCGCATGACGACCGACGTCACCCACCTGCAAAACGCGTTTCAGATGATCATCCGCATCACGGTGCGTTCCCCCGCGCTGCTCATCTTTTCGTTGGTGGCGGCATTCTCCGTCAGCCCGAAGCTCGCGCTGATCTTCGTGTGTGCGGTTCCGTTTTTGGGAACGGGATTGTACCTCATCATCCGCTACGCGCACCCCGCCTTTTTGCGGATGTTCAAAAAATACGACCGTCTGAACACCGTCGTGCAGGAAAACCTGCGCGGTGTTCGCGTGGTCAAAACGTTCGTCAGAGAACAGCACGAAATCGAAAAATTCCGTGAAAGCTCCGAAGGCATTTATCGGGATTCCTGCTTTGCGGAGCGTCTGCTCGCGTTCAACGCACCGCTGATGCAGGTCAGCATGTACGCCTGCATCCTGCTCATCTCGTGGTTCGGTGCCAAGCTTGTCGCCGCGAATACCGGCATGACCACGGGTCAGCTGATGAGCTTGTTTACATACGTGCAGCAGATTTTAATGAGCTTGATGATGATCTCGATGATCTTAGTTATGATCACCATGTCGCGCGCGGCGGCACAGCGCGTCACCGAGGTGCTGAGTGAAAAAAGCACCATCGAGGGCGGCACCGTTCGCGACGTCCCCTCGGGTGAGATCCGCTTTGAGAACGTCACGTTCCGTTACGGCGGTGTAGACAGCCGTCCCGCGCTTTCATGCATCGATCTGCACATCCGCTCAGGTGAAACGGTCGGTATCATCGGCGGTACGGGCAGTTCCAAATCCACGCTCGTCCAACTTATCCCGCGTCTGTATGACGTCAGCAGCGGCACCTTATCGGTCGGCGGTGTGGACGTGCGCGAGTACGACTTGAACGCGCTGCGTGACAACGTTGCCATGGTACTTCAAAAGAACGTGCTGTTCTCCGGCACGGTCCGGGAAAACCTGCGTTGGGGCAACGAGAACGCGACCGACGACGAACTCGTCCACGCGTGCAAGCTCGCCCAAGCGCACGACTTTGTGGAAAGCTTCCCCGATGGTTACGACACCGTGATCGAGCAGGGAGGCGCGAACGTATCGGGCGGTCAGAAACAACGTCTTTGCATCGCCCGCGCGCTGTTAAAGAAACCGAAGATCCTCATTTTGGACGACTCCACCAGCGCGGTGGATACCCGCACCGACGCGCTGATCCGCAAAGCGTTCCGCGAAGAGATCCCCGACACCACCAAACTCATCATCGCCCAACGCATCGCCTCGGTGCAGGATGCCGATAAAATTATCGTGCTCGACGGCGGTACCGTGAGCGCTGTCGGCACGCATGAGGAATTACTGAAAACAAGCGAGATCTACCGGGGCGTGTACCGTTCACAGCAGAAAGGGGGCGAGGAGAAATGAGTAATGCCACCCGTCAACCGCCCATGCCGCGCGGTCCCGGTAACCGCGGTCCCATGGGCCCCCGCCCGAAACTCGATAAAGGCGCGGCGGTACGGCTGTTAAAGGTCGTGTTCCGGCCGAATCTCGTCCCGTTTCTTTTCGTCGTGATCTGTATTGCGAGCAGCGCGATCGCCAACGTGCAGGGTTCCTTGTTTTTGCAGACCCTCATCGACGATTACATTTCCCCAATGGTCACCGACGGTGTCGATCTGTTTGACGAGCTCTTTGTCGCGATCCTGAAAGTTGCGGGCTTTTATCTGCTCGGCATCGTGTCCACTTTGACGTATAACCTCATCATGGTATCGGTGTCACAACGAGTCATGAAACGCATCCGTGACGATCTGTTTGCCCACATGCAGACCTTGCCGGTGCGGTATTTCGATACCCACACAAACGGCGACGTCATGAGTTGCTACACCAACGATACCGATACCCTTCGCCAGACCGTTTCGCAGACCATTCCGCAGGTCTTCAATTCGATCATCACCATCGTCACGGTGCTGGTCGCCATGCTGAAAACCAGTTGGCCGCTTGCCGTTTTCGTGGTGCTGTTCACGTCCCTTACCGTCACGGTATCCAAAAATGTCGCCAAACGCTCGGGCAAGTTCTTCGTCAAGCAACAAGCGTCCGTCGGCGCGGTAAACGGGTATATTGAGGAAATGATCCAAGGTCAAAAGGTCGTCAAGGTGTTCTGCCACGAGGAGATCGCCAAGCAGAACTTTGACAAGCTAAACGACGAACTGTGCTACAACGCGACCGAGGCAAATAAATTCGCCAACATCATGGGTCCCATCACCAACAACATGGGGCATTTGCAATACGTGCTGATCGCGGCGGTCGGCGGCACACTCGCGTCTTTTGGTGTCGGCGGGATCACGCTGGGCGCCATCGCATCGTTCCTCATTTTAAGCAAAAACTTTTCCATGCCCATCAACCAGATCACCCAACAGATCAACACCGTGATCATGTCACTCGCAGGTGCCAAACGCATCTTCGAGGTGATGGACGAGGAGCCCGAGCAGGATAACGGCTACGTCACGCTCGTCAACGTGAAAACCGAAAACGGCAATCCCATCGAATGTGCCGAGCGCACCGGAGAATGGGCATGGCGCCATCCGCATGAGGACGGCACCCTCACCTATACGCCTGTTCGCGGTGACGTCACGTTGGATCACGTGGATTTTGCATACGTCCCCGAAAAGCAAGTGCTGTATGACGTATCGCTCTATGCACGCCCCGGTCAAAAGGTCGCGTTTGTCGGCGCCACGGGTGCGGGTAAGACCACCATCACGAACTTGATCAACCGCTTTTACGATATTGCAGACGGCAAGGTCCGTTACGACGGTATCAATATCAATAAGATCCGCAAAAGCGATCTGCGCCGCTCGCTGGGCGTGGTGCTGCAGGACGTCAACCTATTCACCGGCACCGTGATGGAGAACATCCGTTACGGTAAGCTCGACGCCACCGACGAAGAAGTGTATGCGGCGGCAAAACTTGCCAACGCGCACGATTTCATCGAGCGGTTACCCGACGGGTATCAAACGGTGCTCACCGCCGACGGCGCACAGCTGTCGCAAGGACAGCGGCAGCTCATCTCCATCGCCCGCGCGGCGGTTGCCGATCCGCCGGTCATGATCTTGGACGAGGCGACGTCGAGCATCGACACCCACACCGAAGCGCTCGTGCAAAAAGGCATGGATCAGCTCATGCGCGGCAGAACGGTGTTCGTCATCGCGCACCGCTTGTCCACCGTCCGGAACTCGGACGTTATCATGGTGCTCGACCACGGTAAGATCATCGAGCGCGGCACGCACGACGAGCTGCTTGCCGCGAAGGGGAAGTACTACCAGCTGTACACCGGCAACCAGATCGCCGAGTAGCGCGCCCGGGGGCAGCCCGGCGGGCGTGCCGCGCCCGCCCGCGCCGCCCTTCGCGCGGTTCCCCCCAGGCACGCACGAAG
>JAZNRA010000110.1:0-4354 GCA_045590415.1 Acutalibacteraceae bacterium
CCGTCACGGGGATAACGGGAATCCGCTACCACGACGCGATAGAAGGGGGCTTTCTTTGCGCCCATGCGGCGCAGTCTGATTTTTACTGCCATGTTGGTTACCTCCAAAAATAATGGTTTTTAGTTTGTATTCTTAACAACCGATCGCGGTTGAATTAGAACCCAAAGGGATTGCCTTTGCCGCCGAAACCGCCGAGTCCCATCGGCATCCCGCGGCCGCCTTTTTTGCCCATGTTTTTCATGCGTTTCATGAGCTGTTTCATGGTGTCGTACTGCTTGAGCAGGCGGTTGACGTCTTCCACCCGCATGCCGCAACCCGCGGCGATACGCCGTTTACGGGAGGGGTTGATGATGTCGGGCTTACGACGTTCCTTTTCCGTCATGGACAGGATGATCGCCTCAATGCGGGCGAATTGCCGCTCATCCACGTCGATATCCTTGAGTTGCTTGCCCATGCCGGGAATCATGCCGAGCAAGCTCTTGATATCGCCCATTTTTTGGATCTGACGGAATTGATCCAGCATATCGTTAAAGTCGAAGGTGTCCTGCTGCATTTTGCGGGCGAGTTCTTCGGCTTCTCGTTCGTCGATCTGTTGCTGTGCTTTCTCGATGAGGGACATGACGTCGCCCATGCCGAGAATGCGCGATGCCATGCGCGCCGGGTGGAATACCTCCAGATCGTCCAGCTTTTCGCCGGTACCCGCAAACTTGACCGGTTTGCCCGTGACCGCGCGCACCGACAGTGCCGCACCGCCGCGGGTATCGCCGTCGAGCTTGGTCAAGATCACGCCGTCGATGGACAGCGTTTCGTTAAACGCCTGCGCGACGTTGACCGCATCCTGACCCGTCATGGCGTCGACCACCAGGAGGATCTCCTGCGGGGCGACCGCTTTGCGGATGTTCTGAAGCTCCGCCATGAGCTGTTCGTCCACGTGCAGACGGCCGGCGGTATCCAAAATAACGTAATCGTTGCCGTGGTCCTTGGCGTGTGCGACCGCTTCTTTGGCAATACGCACCGGATCGATGGTGCCGCGTTCGAACACCGGCACACCGGCAGACGCGCCTACCACCTGCAGCTGTGTGATAGCGGCGGGACGGTACACGTCACACGCGACGAGCAACGGACGGTGTCCCTGCCCTTTGAGCAGTTTGGCAAGTTTTGCGGAATGGGTGGTTTTACCTGAGCCCTGCAGACCGCACATCATGATCACGCACGGAGGATGGTTGGCATTGGCGAGGCGAGCGGCTTCGCCGCCCATCAACGCGGTGAGTTCCTCGTTGACCAGCTTGATAACCATCTGCGCGGGGGTTAAGCTTTCCATCACCTTTTCGCCGACGGCACGTGCAGCGACCGCTGCCGTGAAATCCTTGGCGACTTTGTAGTTGACGTCCGCTTCGAGTAGTGCTAAACGCACCTCGCGCATGGCTTCCTTGACGTCCGCCTCGGTCAGCTTACCTTTATTCTTCAGCCGCTTGAATGCGGCAGAGAGTTTGTCGGACAATCCTTCAAATGCCACGATGCTTACCTCTCTCTCAATTCTTCCGCTAACTGAATGATCCGTTTGGAACGGTCATCGATCTCGCGGGAATAGCGGGTGCGGTCGTTGAGCATCTGAATATCCTGCGCGGCTTCGCGGATCGCCTCCAGCCCGTCACGCATACCGCGGAAGCGCGCCGCCAAGTGCAGGCGGTCTTCCATTTCCAGCATTTGCGCCTCGGCGCGTTTGATCGCGTCGCGCACGCCTTGACGGGTGATGTTCTGGTTTTCGGCGATCTCTGCCAGGGACAAGTCCTCTTCATAATACAACTCCACCACGTGGCGCTGTTTTTCGGTGAGCATCTCCCCGTAGAAATCGAACAACCAGACGATCTCCATATTCTTCGGCATTCTTGTCCCTCCTTACAAGCATCGTAAAAAGCAAACAAAAAAACGCTCGGTGTTTCCAAGCGTTTCCTGTAAAGGAATTTGCTTTACAGCCATTATAACAAAGCCAACGGCACTTGTCAATAGCCAAAAACAAATTTTTTAGTCTAAACGGAAATCGGCTTCCGTGTAGCTTTGCAGTTCGGGTTGAATGTAAGGAATGCGGCGCAACGGATCGTACCGAAATTTGCGGCAGCGTGCATCGGGCTGCATGATTCCCTTGCGCAGGCAGAGAATCACCCGACCGTCGGACGAGCGACGACCGTTCGCACAGATCTCACATACCGGCGTTATGGCGTTGCCGTATAATTTCCGCTTCATGTTGTCACATCCTTCACCCCCTAATTATAGGTGACTCGCCCTCCTTTGTCAACAGAAAGCAACCAAATTCCGCACAGTAGGAGCAGAAACACCGAAATTCCGACGTGGTCGGTGACCGCCTGCACCGTCGGCGCGAGGGTGTCGAATACGGGTAACGTAATGGGTATCAAGCGCAGGAGGAGCACCGTCAGCAAGGCGGTGAGCGAGCCGTGTAAGAGCCGTGCGAGCCAAAAGTGCGGGGTCAGCGTTCCCGTGCCGACCAAGGAGGATGCCAACTGACAATGCACCGACAGCCCGCCGAAGCCGACGGCGACACCGAGCACAAACGGGGAGAGCGTGCCGAGGTCGGCGGCGGCAACACAGCCACTGCTGACTTCCAACAGACAAGAGAGCAAGGCGCTTGCCACACGGTTATCGACCGCCGTATCAAGAAGAGCGAGCAGACCCGAAAACAACAGAATAAAACCGCACATGGAGAGCAGCGTTTGGCACGCACCCGTGACCGATTCCGCAAACGCCTGCGGCAAGGATAGCGCCGGACGGCGGGCGGTATATGCGCAGGTATGCCTCCGTGTATCTTTCGGCGCGCCGATGATACCGAGCAGCAGCGCCGCCAGAACATGTGCGGCAAACAAGATCACACCGAACGGAACGCTGCTCATCAACCTCGCACCGACCGTGCCGATGATAAAGCCGGGACCGCCGCACACGCAAAAGCGGAGCATGCGCCGTCCCTCGTCACGGGTGATCTGTTCGGATCGTACCAGCTCACCCACCGCCGCACCGCCGGCGGGGTAACCGCCCACAAAGGCGAGGAGGATGCCCGCGGCACAACACCCCGGTAAGCCGAACAGCCGTCGGGTGATGCGTTCCAAACGGCGGCCGACCGCCGCCGCTACACCCGATTTGGATAACAGCGTCCCCAGTACCAAAAACGGAAACAGAGAGGGGATGATGACCGAGCCGCACACGGAAAGCCCGCGGCTGATGCCGCCCGCCACCGCGTCGGGGCGGAGCAACAGGGCGGCACCGCTGCACGCGATGCCGAAGCCCGCCAGTGCGGTGCGTATGCGCGGGCGTAACGTGAGATAAGCAGACATACGGATTCCTCCTGTTTTTATATATGTGGCAGGCGGACGGCATTATTCCCTTTGTCTTTTCATAGTTATGGGATAAAAGGAGGGCGCTGTTATGAAACGGGAAAAGCGAGCCGCCGTTGCCCAAAAAGCGGAGAAGACGTTGGATATACCGGCGGGGGTGCTGTCAAAGGCCGCGCGAATGGAGTTCTCCGGCAACCGACAAGTGCTCATGGAGGGGTGTCGGGGAATCGTTCGCTACGACGAGGATCAGATTGAAGTGCGCACCGCCGACGGCACGGTGCGGTTTACCGGTCGAGAGATGTGTATGACCAGTTTAAATCCCGCGTGTGCGGTGATCACCGGCAGGTTATTATCGGTGGAGTTTTTATAGGAGGGATACCATGCTCGCAGGGACCGTGCGTATTGAATGTGAAGGCGGCTTTCCGGAACGATTTTTGAACGAGGCGGCAAAACGTAATATTGCGTTGTGGGACGTTTCGCGCCGCGGCATCTCGCTGTTTTGCCGCTGTAAGGCGGCAGACTACCGCGCCCTGCGTCCGGCGGCGCGGGCGGCGTCGGTGCGCATGCGGGTGAAAGAGAGGCACGGATTGCCGTTTTTGCTGAAGCCCTTTCGGTTGCGGTGGGGATTGGCCGTGGGGATGCTGTTGTTTGTGCTGATACTGCAGCTGCTTGCTTCCCGCGTGTGGATCGTGCGCGTGGAGGGAAACGAACGGGTGACGGACGGGGAAATCCGCAAAGTGTTAGAGCCGCTCGGCGTTTACGAAGGGGCATCTCCACGCAAGATCGATTTACCGCAGTTGCAGCTGACCGCCCTGGAGCAGTTGCCGGACGTCGTGTGGTTGACGGTAAACGTTGAGGGGAGTACCGCGACGGTGGAGGTGAGGGAACGGCAGACGGCACAACCCATCGCGCCCGATACGCCCGCAAACGTGGTTGTCGCGCGCGACGGCGTGATCGTTCGCATCGATGCCGTGAGCGGCCAGGCGATGGTGAAGGCGGGGGAAGTCGGA
>JAZNRA010000111.1:0-2420 GCA_045590415.1 Acutalibacteraceae bacterium
TGGTCGTAACCGTTTCCGAGCTTAATCTGCTCGTGATCATTGGTGATGTCGCGTCCGATCGGCTTCAACTCCCTAAAATCAAAAGGTGTTCCTTCAACAGACAGCGGCTCGCCGAGCGGAATAAGATGCTCGTTTACCGGCAGAATCGCGTCGGCGGAAATTTGCAGCAGCGTATCCAGAATATTGCCGCCGTTGTATCCGTTCAAATTGAAATAGGCGTGTTGGGTAAGACTGAGGATCGTATCCTTATCGGTGGTTGCCGTATACTCAAACGACAAGGTGTTATCGGGTGTTACGGCGATGCGCACGTCTACGCACACGTTACCGGGGTATCCGACCTCGCCGTCGGGGGAAAGCTGCCGTAAAGTGATGGCACTTTCCTCGACGGAAGCGACGGTCCAGTTCTTCACCTGGAATCCGCCTTTGCCGCCGTGCAGATGGCAAAATTCGTTTTCGTTACAGCCGACGTCATAGGTGACACCGTTCAGTTCGAAAGTGCCGCCTGCAATACGGTTGGCGTATCTGCCTACCGTAACGCCGATACAACCGACTTCGTGCAAGTATGCCTCCATGCTTTCGTATCCCAACACGACATCTTTACCATCAAATATCAGGTTCGTTAAGGTGCCACCATAGGTAATAAAGGTAACGGACAAGCCGCCCTCGCCGGTGACTGTTAGTTGCTCAACGGCTTCACCATTCGGCATGGTCCCGTACGGTTTGCGTGTTACTGACATACATCATCCCTCCGTTTTCACATTAGTATAGCGCACGGTACTTTTTTTGTCAATTAAAACCATTGACAAAAGGACAGAAAATCCCTATAATCGACATATAGAAAGAACACTTGTTCTCATTTGGAGTGCCGACTATGGAACGAACCATTCTACATTGTGATTGCAATTCCTTTTTCGCTTCGGTGGAGTGCGTCTATCGGCCGGAATTGTGGAAAGTTCCGATGGCGGTTTGCGGTGATCCCGATAATCGTCACGGCATTGTACTTGCCAAAAATGAAGCGGCAAAGCGGTATGGCATCGTCACGGCGGAAACCGTATGGCAGGCGAAGAAAAAGTGTCCTAATCTTGTTATCGTGCCGCCGCATTACGAGCGGTATGAAGAATTCTATCAGCGTATCAATGCGATATATTGCGAATATACCGATCGAGTTGAGCCGTTCAGTATTGATGAATCCTGGCTGGACGTTACCGGCAGTTGTTTGCTGTTCGGAGATGGCAAGACGATTGCCGATACCTTGCGCCGCCGTGTAAAAAACGAATTAGGGCTCACTATTTCCGTGGGAGTTTCATTTAACAAAACCCTTGCTAAGATGGGCAGTGACTACCGCAAGCCGGATGCTACCACGGTGTTTTCCAAGGAAAACTATCAATCAATTTTATATCCTATGCCGGTATCTAATTTGATTTTTGCCGGTCGCAGCGCTACCGAAACACTGGCGCGCATGGGGATTCGCACGATCGGTGATCTGGCGTCCTCTGACCGTACGTGCGTGGTATCGGCTCTCGGCAAACTCGGCGGGCAGCTGCACGATTATGCGTGCGGGTATGACCCGACACCGGTGCGGCTGTTTACGGATAAGCGTGACATAAAATCCTGTGGAAACGGCGCCACCTTTCCGCAGGATCTTTCAACCGCGGAACAGATACACAACGGATTGTTGTATTTGGTGGAGCCGGTGGCGGCACGGTTGCGTTCGCATGGCTTACGGTGTAAAACGGTCCATATTACCGTTAAGTTCCCGTCGCTGAAAACGGTTACGCATCAGAGAACGTTAGCGCATGCGACGTCTGTTACTGCCGAGTTATACGAAGGGGCACTTTTGGCATTGCACGAGTGTTGGAGTGAGGGGACGCCGGTGCGCAGTTTAACCGTGACCGCCTCGAAACTTTGCGAGGAAGAAGAGCCGGAACAGATCAATTTGTTTGATACGAATGATGACAAACACGATAAACGGTTAACGATCGACACCACGGTTGATGCGCTGCGAGATCGATTCGGGAAACAAGCAGTAAAGCGTTTGGCGATCCTGCATCAAGAAAACGGTCATCCGCATGAAAAGTAGCCAACGATGTGTTTTTGATGTATCTCAAAAGAACAGTGGAGAATTTGAAAAAATCTGTTGACAAACGGAAGAGTAGCCGTTATAATAGACAACGTCGCCGCGAGCGGCGATATGGCCCGGTAGTTCAGCTGGTTAGAACGCTAGCCTGTCACGCTAGAGGTCGACGGTTCGAGCCCGTTCCGGGTCGCCATACGCTGCTATAGCTCAGTCGGTAGAGCGCATCCTTGGTAAGGATGAGGTCACCAGTTCGAATCTGGTTATCAGCTCCATAAAAGAGTGGTAGTTTGACTATCACTCTTTTTTGTTGTATTCTCCCCTCTCCCCATTTATCCACAGGAGG
>JAZNRA010000112.1:0-6971 GCA_045590415.1 Acutalibacteraceae bacterium
TCATTGACGTACTGCCAACCCGTTGCTTTTTCACCGTTGATATAATACAGCCAGTTTTCGCCGTCTAACACCCAACCGTATTTCTTTGCCTCTACAACAACCTCAAATGTATCGGAAAAACCACCGTAAGACACGGTAACGGTTTTCGTGCCCGGCGTGGAACTGTACCCGCTGACGGTATAGTCGGTTATCACCGTGCTTGTGTCGTTATCGTAGTAGGCAGTAACCTCCATACCGGTGTTATCAAAGGCTTCGCCCTCGGTATACGTCAACTTGTTCGGATTTTTCGTTACTGCGATAGAGGACAGTTGTTTCTTTAGCGGTCCAAAAACGATCGGCGTTTTTTCATTATACGGCTCTCCGTCATAACCAATATAAACGATGGGAATTCCACCGTCTTCAAACCGATATCCCCAGTAATCCCACGGTTGACCGTTTAGTAAAAATTCGGTATTTTCATCCCAGCACTGCCAACCGCCTGCCTGCCATAACAACAACGCATAATATTTTCCTTCTTCAAAAACCGCATCCGTACCGGGCATACGATAAGTGATACCGTCATCCGAAACAACCCAAATATAATCTCCAAAATCATATTGATTTTCTGCGCCAATAGGTGTCGTTTGGATTTGCAGATTCGCTTTTTCGGGTATCACTTTCCCCACTTTTGGTTCTTCAAACGTCGCCTCGCAGCGAGTGATATAATAATAAATCGTCACGTCAAAATTCAAGAATGTGCTGACGTTTCCATAGGTGATGGTTAACGTTTGTGTCCCTTGTATATCGGGATTATAACCCGAAATGCCGTCACCCCACCAATCAACAACCTCTTGCGTGCCGTTGTCATAATATAACGTTAATTTTGCATCACCTTCGACAGAAAAATTACCCAACAGTTCATTATACAAAATTTCCGTCGGCAGTGTTGTCACCGCGATACTCACCAGAGAACGAATCGCACCACACAAATCACAGTCCGTATCGTCAGCACTTGTATGGGTATGCACATCCGACGGCGCCGTTCTCGTCCATTCACAAGCGTTGCAGGTGGCGTCGCAATCTCCGCCATACGTGTGCTCTGCGCAGGTGTTATAATGCCACGTAGCCGATAACAACTCCTCGTTCGAAGAGTCAATAGCTATGGCAGCTTTATCGCTTTCCGAACCGGTATACCAAACATCTTTAAGTCCCCAGCAATAGCAAAACGCGTAATCCCCAATACTCGTCACACTGTCCGGAATCGTGATCGAGGTCAAATAGCCGCAATCGGAAAACGCCCCATATCCGATACTAGTCACGCTGCCGTCAGCAGGAATCACGCTGCTCTTACAACCGGCAATCAATTCTTTCTTCTCCGTATGAATCAAACAATTCCCCGCGCTGTGATACACGACATTGTTTTCATCTACGTTAATGGAGGTCAAACCGCCGCAATGCGAAAACGCACCACTCCCAATACTCGTCGCGCTGTCCCCGATCGTCACCGAGGTCAAACTGCTGCAACCCTGAAACGCATAACCGCCAATACTCGTCACGCTGTCCGGAATCGTCACCGAGGTCAAACTGCTGCAAGCGAGAAACGCACATTCCCCGATACTCGTCACGCTGTCCCCGATCATCACCGTAGTCAAACTGTTGCAAACGGAAAATGCTTGACTCCCAATACTCGTCACGCCGTCCCCGATCGTCACCGTGGTCAAACTCCTGCAATCGGAAAACGCATAATTCCCGATACTCGTCACACTGTCCGGGATCGTCACCGTAGTCAAACTGCAACAATCGTGAAACGCATAATTCCCGATACTCGTCACACTGTCCGGGATCGTCACCGTAGTCAAACTGCAGCAATCGTAAAACGCACAATTCCCGATACTCGTCACACTGTCCGGGATCGTCACCGAGGTAATGTGATCGCAGCTGAAGGCTCTTGCCGGAATAACCGCCACACCGTCCGGGATCACCAGTTCGGTAATTTTCTCGCCGTTTAAGTACAAGGTGTCGGCATAGCGTAAAGGATTACTCGAAGAAAAAGGATCACTTTCAGAACCGGCAAAATCAATCGCGCACCACGCCGCAAGATCCGTGATATATACCGAGGTCAACCCATCGCAACCCGAAAACGCACCACTCCCGATACTCGTCACGCCGTCCCCGATCGTCACCGAGGTCAGGCTGTAGCAAGCGAGAAACGCATCTTCCCCGATGCTCGTCACACTATCCGGGATCGTCACCGAGGTCAAACTGACGCACCATTCAAACGCGTAATCTGCAATCGTTTTGGTTCCGTCTTTGACGGTGTAAGCACCGGTAATCGTCGTCTTGGCTTCTATCAAATGCTTCCCGATATACAGCACGCCGTTTTCCCAATGGTTGTTATCGTTATAATACCCGGTATTGTAAAACGCAGAACGCCCGATACTCGTCACGCTGTCCGGGATCGTCACCGAGGTCAACCGGCTGCAATCGGAAAACGCCCAATACCCAATACTCGTCACGCCGTCCGGAATCGTAACCGAAGTCAAACTGCTGCAATACTCAAACGCTTGATCCCCGATACTCGTCACGCTGTCCGGAATCGTCACCGCGGTCAAACTATCGCAATCCCAAAACGCGCGAAACCCAATACTCGTCACCGGATAACCGCCAAGTGTAGACGGAATGGTAACGTCGCCACCCGCACCGGTGTAATCGGTAATAGTTGCCTCGCCGTCCGTTACCGTATAGGTATAGTCCCCGCTCGTTGCCGCGCTCACCGGCAACGTGCCGAGCGGCACCACGCACAACAGCAACGCACAGATCATAACGATGGATATTGCTTTTTTCATATAATCACCTTCAACTGTTAAATAATTCCCTGTGTTATCAGACTATCAATAAACTCTTTCATAGATGCCGCCTGACGCTCATTTGCCGTACACTGTTGTTGTATAATAAATTGTGAATCCACATAAGTACGATTTTTCTCGTGTGTGATAGACGCCTTGGCTATCCAAAAAATATCGCCGGTAGCCGCCTCCTTCTCAACATACTCACAGGTAGCACCTTTGCTTCGCGTGGCACAGACGTATAAATCACAACCCTCTTTGTTGTACTGCTTCTTCAGCCATTCGAAATCCTTTTCTAATGCCTCTTTTGTATCACCCCTCGTGGTGATACCGATCTTCTTCCCGTTATACGTAACAACATAACAGTTATCTTTTTCTTTATCAACGGGTATTTTAATGGGATGGTTGGGCTTGATGTTCTGAGTAAAATCGTTTGACAACAGACCTGTCAATAAATTGAGCGTTGTCGTTTTCCCTTTTGAACCTTTTCCCCACAATGCCAGTACTTTCATGTTGCCGCCTCTCCTCTTTTTCGTACATATACGATTTTTTCCATCACAAGTATACCACCGCCCGCATCGGCGAGCAAGAGTATTTTACTTGCAAATTTGCTTATTTTCATAATTGCGTGAATCGCGTACAATACTAGTGTGAGGTGAGCGTGATGTTTACAGTGAAAAAAACGCAAAATTCCAATAAGACCATCCGTATGCCGGATGCACTCATTGAGCGTCTGCAGAAGATAGCAGATGCGAACGACATTTCCTTTAATCAGTTGGTCGTTCAGTGCTGTGAGTACGCGCTGGACCATCAGAAGGCACCGGCTGATCGGGAGAAGTAACGGTAAACGGCTTATCCGGCTGTTCCTCGAATAGGTCCGGCTTTGATTTTTCACACATAACGAACACCCCCACGAACAGTATGGTTTGTCGGGGGTGTTTTTGTCCTTAGCAAGCTGCTTAGTTAAGCGCTTTTTTCAGCGCCCACACGTCGGGGTATCGTGCGGCAGGGTCAAGGCGGGTGCATTTTTCAATGACCTTTCGCAAACTACCGTTCGCCGCTTGCTTGGTGGGATGCTCGCCGGTGAGCATCACGTTCATCATGATTCCCATCGCAAAAACATCCGAACGGCCGTCGGTCTGTGCCACACCGAATTGCTCGGGAGCGGCGTAACCGGCGGTGCCGATGACCACCGTGTCCCGCGAGGCCGTCGGTTTATAGTGGCGGGCGGTGTCGAAATCGAGCAGTACCACCCGCCCCTCGGACGTGACCATCACGTTTTCGGGTTTGATATCCCGATGTACGATGCCGACGCTGTGGAGAAAGCCGACCGCGTCGCATACCGCCGTCATCACCGCACGCACGCCGTCCGCGTTGTACAGACCGCTTTTTAAGATCTGTGCGACCGTCGTGCCATCGATGAATTCTTCCAGTACTGTGCACCGACCGTTTTCCTCGCACACCTCGTATACGCGCGGCAGGTTTTCGTGACGTACCGTCTGTAACAGACGGTACCCCGCCCCGTTGCCCTCAAACGACAGACACACTAAATCTTTTCCCATTTGCTTATGCCGCAGGCGACGAATGGTGATCTTGTCGGTGTCGCGCAACACACCGACCACACCGTATTCGTCCTGTAAAACGCGGTCCAACCATTGCATACAAACACACCCTTGTCAAATTTAGTATAGCATGCTACACTGAGAAAGGGAAGTGAAAAATATGGCGAAAGAAACCAAAGAAATGTTGGAGCAACTTAAAACCGCGGAGAGTCTGGACGGGTATCTGCACGAGAACGAGGATCATCTGGTGGGCGGCGCGATCAGCACGCAGTTGGAAACCGCTTTGCGGGAAACAGGGCTTTCAAAAGCCGAGGTCTTGCACCGTGCCGAAATCAACGATATCTACGGATATCAATTGTTCGCGGGATCGCGCAAGCCGTCACGCGATAAACTGATCGCCTTGTGTATCGGTATGTCACTGACCCTCGACCGCACACAAGCCCTGCTCAAAGCCACCGGCTTTGCCCCCCTCTACGCGAAAAACAAGCGGGACAGTATCCTTATTTTCGGGATTCAAAACAAACAGACGGTATTGGAACTCAACACCGCCCTGTACGACCACGCCGAGCCCACGTTGTAATTTCGACCGATAATAAAACAGGGACGTCAAACGACGTCCCTGCTTTTTTCTGTTCTTATTTCTCCCAGGGGAAAACGTACTGCGTCAGGCCCAACGCGTCGCGCACCTCGATGATCTCTTTTTGCACCGATTCGTTGATCGGCACACCGTCTTTGCGTGCGAGACGGATCTCGTACTCCTTTTCGCCCGCCGTGTAGATGCGCTCGGCATCGGGGGCTTTCTTGGAGGCGCGAACACTGCGGATGATGTCGCCCGCTTTCTTGCGTGCCAGCTCCTCGCCGAGGAAGTGATCGGTATCGATCGCAATAAACCAATGGCCGAGCTGATACGGACGGATATTGCCGTTTTCGTCTTTACCGTCGAGGTCCTTGCCGTAAGCGCCGTCCTGCAGAATGGAGGAGAAGAATTCCACCGCCATCGCAAAGCCGTAGCCCTTGTAGCCGCCCAGCGCTTCGCCGATACCGCCGAGCGTGGTCAGCGCCGCCGTACCGCCGCGGATCTTCTTCAGCGCCACACCGGCGTCACCCTCAACGGCGGAACCGTCAATACCGATGATGGTGCCCGGATGCACGTCCTCACCGATACGCTCGTAATATTCCACCTTGCCGTTTTGGGTAATGGAGGTGGCACAGTCAAAGTTAAAGTCAAACGCCTCGTCGGTCGGCACGCCGATGGTAAAGGGGTTGGTACCGAACATACCCTCCACACCGAACGTCGGCGCCACGGACGGTCTTGCGTTGGTGCCCGTCATACCGATGCAACCCGCCTTGGTCGCCATCGAGGTATAATACCCCGCAATGCCGTAGTGGCAGGAATTGCGCACCGCGACCATGCCCATACCATATTCCTTGGCTTTGGCGATCGCCATGCTCATGGCGGTATGACCGATGACCTGACCCATGCCGTGATGACCGTCGATCACCGCGGTGGTGGGGGTCTCTTTCACGATCTCGATCTCGGTGACGGCATTCTGGATACCCGCCTTGATGCGGTCCAGATACACCGGCTTGAAGCGGTTGACACCGTGCGACTCAATGCCGCGCTTATCCGATTCCAGCAGAACGTCTGCACAGATCTCCGCATCCTTGCGCGGGATACCGTATCCCACAAACGCATCGATCACGAAATCGGTAATCGTTTTCCAATCCACAATGTTTGTCTTTGCCATGGTTTGTTTCCTCCTTACAAACTTGATCCTCGTTCACACTATAGCACAACTGTGTTCGTTTTTCAACAACCCCGCGTGAAGTTTTTAGTGCATCACCTCTTCTTGAGTTATATCACATTATATGACTTGATCCAATACTTTGCGGAGCAAAGTTAGAAACTTGTCAAGATTAGTGGACAGATAAAAGAGTGAAAAAGTAAAATCGACAAGCTTCTGTCGAAACCTGTCGATTTTTGGCTGGGCTACAAAAAAGATATTTTTGCCGTTTTTGCGTATGAATTCGAACCCTAGTAAAATATAATGCTTTTCGACTAAAGGGAGAAAAGCTTCATCAGCACTTCTTCACTATTCACTATTACTTATTACCTAATCGACAAGTTTCGAAAGAGAAGAGTGAAAAGTGAAGAGTTAATAGTGAAAAGGTAAAATCGACAAGCTTCTGTCGAAACTTGTCGATTTTTGGCAGGGGATGGGGGATTCGTACCCCCGCAAACGGAGTCAGCGCCCGGTGTGCTACCGTTACACAAATCCCCTATTTGCCTGCGCCTTCAAAACGCATTTATTATTATACGCAGAAATCGGGATTTGTCAAGCGGTAATTTCAGGAATTGAAGAATTTTTTATCACAGCGGTTGGAACGCCCTGCTCGGTAAAAAACGAACAAAGAATATCGAGATAGGCCTGCGGATCTTTCACGTAGGCAAGACCGTGGCCGGCGCCGACTGTCTGGTGGCCGGTGTGGGCGAGCTGATCGGCGGCTCCCAGCGCGAGGAACGCATTGACATTCTGGAAGCCCGCATCCGCGAACTGGGCATGGATCCTCAAGTCGGAGGCCA
>JAZNRA010000113.1:0-2490 GCA_045590415.1 Acutalibacteraceae bacterium
GTTAAACCCACCGGGCTTGCCGTCCGCGGTTGCATAGTCCATAGGCGCGAGAACGCCGCTGATACCAACCTTAATGGTTTCGGCGCCGGGAATAGTTTCAATCGTTGCAGGCTGAGGATCCGATTTCATAGCTTCATCGGAGAGCCAAGTTTCTATGAGATCATCAATCACACCGGTTTCTTTCAGCGTTGCGATTGCCTGATCGATCTCTGCCTTCAAACCGCTATCTTTGTTAAATACCATAGAAGCCGCCATAGGACCGCCAACGATATAATCAAGATCATCGTTGTGGGCGCAGATATATTTAGCAGTGTAAGCGGGAGCTGTGCCTGCATCAGCCTGTCCGTTTTGGACCAAAAGAGCCATTTCCGCAGGAGTGGGAACGATAATTGCTCCTTTCAAGGTAATACCAAGGCCATTGTTTATCATATCCACAAAGTCATTTTCGGAACCTGCGAGACCAAACGTTGCAAGCGTTTTACCGTCGAGATCGTCCCTTGTCGTAATAGGATCCGTGTTGTTTTTACCACACGCCGAAAGAAGCAACGAGAGTACGAGTAACATTGAAAGTACGATAGATAGTTTTTTCATTTCATTTTTCTCCTGTCTGTAGATTTAATTTTAAGTGATTGCCTTTTCATCGTTTGTATATTCGATTTGACTGCTCTTTGCACGTAACAGTATCAATCCGAGATCGTCTTCACCATCAAATGGATTTCCGGGCGGACCGTCATAATCCAAGGAAAGCGTCACGGTACCGTTCTTATCACTATACTCAAGCGACAATTCAATACGGGATGCCAAGTCGTTGTTTAACAGATAAAATACGGCTTCCTCCGTACAGAGTTGCATAGAATGGCTTGACTTCAGTGTGATACGGTATTTCTGGCAAAATAGAGAAATCTGAGTATATAACTGAAGAAAATCGAAGTTTTTGGAAGCAATTTCGTAGCGCAAGGTTTTTAGCTTACCGATAAATGCTTTCGTTTTGGGTTTTTGAGGATTATCAAAGATTTGTTCGGGCGTTCCGTCCTCATAAATGCCGTTTTCATCCATATAGGCGAATTCCATTTCGTGAGTCACAATAAGCATCGTAACGCCCTTATCCGCGAAGGTACGAATAGCGGCAAGCACCTCTCCTACCATCGTTGGATCAAGTGCTGAGGTTGGCTCGTCAAAAAGCACGATCTGAGGATCCATAGCCATTGCCCTCGCAATCGCTATACGCTGTTGCTGACCGCCCGATAATTCACCCGGCATAGCATTCGCTTTTTCTCTGAGGGCTACCATATCAAGCAATTTTTCCGCCTTGGTCTGCGCTTCGGCGGCGGAAAGCCGCAAGAGCTTACGCGGTGCAAGCGTGATATTTTCCATTACCGTAAGATGTGAAAACAGATGAAATGCCTGATATACCATTCCCATTTTGCTTCGCACCTTATTGATGTTCGTATGCCTATCGCAAATATCGTCTCCGTCAATAAAGACCTTTCCGCAATCCGGAGTCATAAGTCCGTTCAAGCACGAAAGAAATACGCTTTTTCCCGTACCGGACGGTCCGATAATAGCCACACACTCGCCCTTCTTTATATGTAGCGAAACGTCACGCAGTACCGTAAGCTTACCAAAGGACTTGCTAAGATTTTCAACTCTGATCACCGTACTCTCCCTCCTTTCCGTTCGGTAAGTTTGAAGATGAGATGAATCATATATCCCACGAACAAATAAATGACGATACCGAGGAACAGACTGTAAAAGGGTTTAGCAGAGCGTGCTCCGAGCTGATTGATTACACGGGTAAGGTCACTGATCGTTACGTATCCGACTACTGACGTCCACTGAAGCAGATTGATCGTGGCATTACGGTACATCGGACGCGCAAACGCAACTGCTTGAGGAAACGTAACGTACCAAAAGGCGTGCCAAGCTGAAAATCCCAGCGTGCGAGCCGCCTTCACCTGTCCTGCATCAACCGCCATAAGCGCACTCTTCATAATCTCGCTTACGTGGGCTGCCGTGTTCAGTCCAAAACCGATGATCGCAACCATAATGGCAGACATACCGGTTCGTGCAAAGACCACGTAAAACAAAAGCAATAGAAGCATCAGCACCGGGGTTCCCCGTACAACAACGGAAAACACTTTCTCGGCAACACGCAAAACGATGATTTTGGAACGGGACGCGGCGCACAACAAAGCAGCAAGTAAAGTCCCCAGCAACAGACCAGCCGCCGTAATCAGAAGCGTAACCTTTAATCCCGACCAAATCACTTTTAGTGTGTCTGCCGTGATAAACGCAATGAAACCATCCAAATAAACCACCTGCCTTTGTCAAATTATTATAAAGGAAATCTATGATTTGTTTTACAACGACTTGTTGCGAAGTACTTCGGTTTTGAGTGTTTGCAACGCTCCCGAAAGCTCTACAAGCTCGGTTTGCAGGCAGAACAGATTCACTGCCGTTGCAACAAACTCAAGAATAACGTTCAATGCA
>JAZNRA010000114.1:0-10821 GCA_045590415.1 Acutalibacteraceae bacterium
CTTTCATGGCTTCGATCTGTGCATCGGTTGCATCAACAGATGCGTCTGCGGGAGCAAACGTCACTTCAATACCGCCGTTGATATCAATGCCGGTTCGAATATCCGAAGCTCCGCGTATCACCGCGTCTCGCCGATCGCCGAAGTTTTTGTATATTCCAAAAAAGGACGTATACCCCAGGGCGACGATAAGCAAGGCCACGATGAAAAATACAGGTTTTGGTGTACGCTTCATCGGTCAATCCTCCATTATTTTACGATCCATATAACGATATGGTCTCACATAAAAACCATTATAAAGGGAAACGCTGAAAAAGTCAACGAAATTCACCGAATCTTAAAAAACCGCCGCATTTTTTTGCGGCGGTTTTGGCTTATTGATTAAGAATTTTTTTGATGGCGACGATCTGTGCACAGATGCAGAACAGATTTATGGCGGTTTGCAGCTCGTCGCAAGGCGGGAAAGTGGGGGCAATACGCAGATTGGCATCGTGCGGATCGTTGTGATAAGGATAGGTTGCGCCTGCTCCGGTCAGAGTAACGCCGGCTTCTTTTAACATGCGCACTACTTCTTGGGCACAGCCGTCCATCAGCGTTACGCTGACAAAATATCCGCCGTTCGGCGTATGCCAATCGGCAATGCCGGTACCGCCTAATTGCTCGCTCAATGTGCGCAAAACGATCTCAAATTTGGGGCGAAGGATCGCCGCGTGCAGCTTCATGTGTTCTTTGATACCGTCGATATTACGGAAAAAGCGCGTGTGCCGCAACATATTCTGCTTGTCGTAGCCGATCGTCTGAACAGACAAACGCTTTTTAATGTCGGCGATGTTCGCATCGCTGGCCCCGAGTGCCGCCACGCCGGAGCCGGGGAAACTGATTTTTGAGGTCGAGGTAAAGCAAACGAAAATATCTTCGTTATCGGCGGCTTTCGCTTCCTCAAAGAGATTCAACAGACGATCCGGTGTATCTGTTAGGTGATGGACGCAATACGCATTGTCCCACATGATGCGGAAATCCGGTGCCGCCGGCTGTAAGCGGGCAAAGCGACGAACCGTTTCATCGGAATAGGTGATGCCGTCCGGATTGGAGTACATCGGTACACACCAAATACCTTTTACAGCGGGATCCTTAACGAGCTCTTCCACTACGTCCATATCCGGTCCTTCGGCAGTCATGGGAACGGTGACAAGTGTGAAACCGAAATGTTCGGTAACGGCAAAGTGTCGGTCATAACCGGGAGCGGGGCAGAGGAACTTCACTTCATCCAATTTGCACCACGGCGTGTGACCGCAAAGACCGGTCGAATAGGCCTGTGCAATATAATCGAACATTAAATTCAAACTGGAGTTGCCGCCGACCAGAATATTGGACGCGGGCATTTCCAAAATTTCACCGAAGAGCACTCTGGCCTCTTCGATGCCGTCTAAAATTCCATAGTTGCGCGTGTCGGTGTTATTTTCCGTTCTGGCACCGGTGCGGGTATTGATACAATCGGCAAGTGCCATCGTCAACTCCAACTGTTCAGTGCACGGCTTGCCGCGGGACATATCCAACTGTAATCCGCGCGCCTTATAAGAAGCGTATTCCGTTTCGCAAGCTGTTAAGTGTTCGACTAATTGTTCTTTGGTTAAGGATGCAAATTCAGACACAAAAAACGCCTCCTCTCAGATACTTCACACATTGTAATACATGAAGCGCAATTTTGCAAGTTAAATTTTAAAAACTTGCAAAAAATATTTATTTTTTTAGAAAAAACCAAAAAAATGCCCCACCCGATAACGGGCGGGGCGTTTAAAAAAGCAAAATCAGAAATCGGCAGAGCCGGTTGTGCGGGGGAAAGGAAGCACGTCGCGGATGTTAGCCATACCGGTGACGTAGAGGATCAACCGCTCAAATCCCAGACCGAAACCGGAGTGCTTGGTACCGCCGTAACGGCGCAGATCCAAATACCACCAATAGTCGTCGCGGTTGAGTCCCAATTCATCCATGCGTGCCTCAAGCAGCTCCAAACGCTCTTCGCGCTGACTGCCGCCGATGATCTCGCCGACACCGGGTACCAGCAGGTCCATTGCCGCAACGGTTTTACCATCATCATTGAGACGCATGTAAAATGCCTTGATCTCTTTCGGGTAATCGGTAACAAAGACCGGCGAATGATATACCTGCTCGGTCAAATAGCGCTCATGCTCGGTTTGCAGATCGCAACCCCAGTAGACCGGATATTCAAACTCGTCTTTGTGCTGCTCTAAGATCTCAATGGCCTTGGTATAGGTCACGTGAGCGAAGTCGGAATGTACCAACGCATTCAAGCGTTCCAAGAGGTTCTTATCGTAGAAGTTGTTAAAGAACTTCATCTCGTCGGGGCAATGCTCTAACAGATACGATACCACGTAGGTGATCATATCCTGTGCGAGATCCATGTTGTCTTCCAGATCCGCAAACGCAAATTCCGGCTCGATCATCCAGAACTCGGCGGCATGACGGGCGGTATAGGATTTCTCGGCGCGGAAGGTCGGACCAAAGGTGTAGATCTTGCCGAATGCCATTGCCATACACTCACCGGCAAGCTGACCGGATACCGTCAGCGAGGTGTGCTTGCCGAAGAAATCCTGCGTATAATCGACGTCACCGTTTTCGGTGCGGGGAATATCGTTCATATCCAAGGTGGTCAGGTGGAACATCTCACCGGCGCCTTCACAGTCGCTCGAGGTGATGATGGGGGTGTGCGCATACACGAAACCACGCTCCTGGAAGAACCGATGGATCGCGTAAGCGGCAACCGAACGCACACGGAATACCGCGCTGAACGTATTGGTGCGGGGACGAAGATGCGCGATCGAACGTAAAAATTCCATGGAATGACGCTTTTTCTGTAACGGGTAATCCGAAGTAGAGGCGCCTTCCACCTCGATCGCTATGGCATGCAACTCGCACGGTTGCTTTGCTTCCGGCGTCAACAGCAGCATACCGCGTACGCAAAGGGCTGCACCGACGTTTTGGCGGCAGATCTCGTCAAAGTTATCGAGCTTTGATTCCTCAATGATGACCTGCAGATTGCGCTGGCAACTGCCGTCGTTGAGTTCAATAAAAGCCAGCGATTTGGATTGACGCAGTGTGCGCACCCAACCGCAGACGGTGAGTTCCTGCTCAGAGAGAGCAGCCGCGTCCGCATAAACAGCGGCGATTTCATTTCGTTTCATAACCAAAATTCCTTTACCCAAAAGATTTATCCATAAGCCATATTATACCAAATGTTGCCGAGAAAACAAGAGTAAATCGTGAATTTCTATTTTACCGGTCGATATAAAACCAAAAGCTCGTCGGTAGCGGTCCACACTTCATACCCTTTTTGTAAACAGGTATCGCGATAGGTTTCGGAAAAGGTGGCATAGTTCCCGCGCATATCCAGTACAACGTACTCGGTATCGGGTCCTTCATGATAAAAGTCTTCGTATATCACGTCACGCTGTGCCAGATGCGCCACCAACATGGTGGAAGCGGTTACCGAGGCCTCCTGCGGTATCTCGTCCAATACGGCCTCCATGGCGGTATACGTATCGGCGTTGTTGATCCATCGCCCGACGTAGGTTTCGATTTTCGGCATCACGATCATCGCGTATAAAAAGCAGGACGAAACCACGCTGAATAACAAGAGATTACGCTGCTTTGTGAGCGGCCGGTCGGCAATATTTTGCACATATAAATACAAGCAAAAGGCAAGGGATGCAAAACTGTATTGAAATCCGATGTCGTATTGATGCACGAAGCCGGACAGCAGATTTAAGAGGAGCGGTGTCAGCAACAAGTAGCGGCCAAACTGCTTCGTCCGCCACAAGACAGCGCCGAACGGTAACAACATTTGCAACAAATAGATCGGTTTTTCGGTGGAAGTGTTCACAAAGGATACCATCAGTTCCAGAAAATAACCGGGAGCGCGTAACATCGTTTGCCAGAACCCGCCGACAGTTGCGGATTCATCAAACAGTGCGCTGTAACGACCGATCATGGTGCCGGTACCGTAGGTGTTGAGCAGAAACGCTGCCAAGGCAAAATATAAAAGAGCACCGCCGATCAGCGGCAGCGCCGTTCGGCGATCTTTGCGGGAAAAGAGCAGATATACGCCGAAGATCACCAAAAAAGCGGCGGCATCTTCCTTTACCAGTAAAATGAGAACTGCTACGACGATCAACCACCGTTTGCGGTCCGTTTCATAGCAGTAAAACAGCCACAGCAGCAACGGAAGTAAAAAGCAATTCTCGTGCAGATCGTACGAGCAGCCGGCGCTTACCGCGGGATGTGCGGTGTACAACAGCGCAAGCAACACGGTATACTTATACGGCAAACGGAAATGCTGTGCCAACAAATACATGGGTAGGATGCCGCTTGCCAGTATGAGTGCTTGACCGATCTGCAACGTAACGGGTGAGGGGAACAGCATGTAGAATGGTAACAAGAGATAATAGATAGGAGAAATATGAACGGCAAAATGCGAGAGCAGCATATTGCGTTCCGAGGTGGTAAGCGGTAAAAAGCGTTCCTTCATGTTATGGAACATGTTGCAAAACAGCCCGAAATCGAAGTTTGGCGAAGCAAAGGTGAGGTACCGCATAACCGTGAAAAGACCGATCCCGACGGCTAAAGCGATACCGAAAATCAGTACCCATATACGGCAAACTTCGGCAGACATATTGTATCCGCCGCTGAGCGATACCGACCGGTTTTTGAGTGTCGGCAAAGTGACCAGTGCAACGGCAAGCAGTACGATCAGCAGGTACGCATACGGCGCCTTACCGCCATACCGATACACCGAGATAAGTCCGTACAAAGCAGCGCCGCCGCACAGTACAAGGTCGTCAAGAATCGGCAATCTTCCGAAAATCTTCAAAAGACCGACAGTCAAGAAAAGTAGTGCAAAAAAAAGAAGGAACAAGAAAGAGGAAATACGAAACCAGGTCTCACAGCATTTAAACAGCGTGCAAAGGCATAGCCAACTGCCGAGCAGACGCTTGAGGCAGGGAACGGGCGCGAATAATTCCTTTAGCACTGTGAGACCTCCTTTCATGAAGCGATCCGATAAGATAGGATTTAGTTTGTCGTTGTGCTTGTTTCGGTGGTTGCAGTGGTTGTCGTCGTATCAGATGTGTCGGTGGCGGTATCCGTGTCTGAGGGCCCCGCTGTGATGTTGGTCAGTGCTACCAGCTTCCACTCGTTCTCGATTTGTACAAACATGACTCGGCAACGGAAGTCCGCACCGTCAATTTCGGTTTTCCCCAAATAGTATTTTGGCCGAAAACTTACTTCGCAAGCGAAATCAAAATTTGTAAATTGCGAATACGACGAGAGCTTCACGTCTGAGAACTCATAGGAAGAATGCCCCGTGAACCATTGATTATCAAAACTACGGATAGTTTGATATAGATCACTGTCTTTGTGAATTAACTTCAGCAATTCGTCCTTTTCGGCATCACGTGCCACGAACTTTGCATACAAAAACGCGGTATCCTGCGCAAGCGTTTTGCGCTCGGCGAGGAGTGCTTCTGCCACGGGCTGATAGATCTCGTACACGTAATCACTCGTTTGTGCGACCTCGCAAACATCCCCGCTCAGCGTCAGCGCCTCAATGGTGGGAGGATTTAAAAGATTCTCCAAGGTGTACTCGCAAACAGCGGGCAGATCATCGGTTTTCTTCATACCGCTCCACACCGTTTCGTGTGCCGGCTTATTTGTTAAGTTGAGGAGAGAGACGTCCACGCCGTTGACGGTGATACGCATATTATCAGCGGCAATAACAGAAACGGGGGGCAAGTATTGTACTGCCGTGATATAGTTCCACGCAGTTTCACCCCACTTGGGATTTTTAATAAGCGTGAGATTGCTTACACGCTTGTTGTCGATATAAATGGTATACTCTTTACGTTCCTCCGTTGACGTTATTTTCTCCCGTACGGACAAGGTTGAAAGATCGCCTTCATACAAGCGGTCAAGATATTTCAGGTATTCTTCTTTTGTGTTTAAAACTGTTTCTTCAAATTCCGAAGCGGCGTAGATAGCTTCATAATCGCCGTCTTGTATCCACTGTAAATAGTTTGCCAGAGCGGCGGTCGGAGTTCCCGCCTCGTAGGCCTCAAGCCGATTATAGAAAAACCACAAGGCGGCGGTGATACATACTATCAGCACAGCAAAGTAAATGCTCAGTATTTTCCAAAATCTCCGCTTTTTCGGAGGCGGAGTACTGTCGGATTCGGGATATACCGGTACTTCCATAACCGTATCTTCCGCCAAAATGGCTGTGGATTGTTCCTGCAATATCGTGTTTTCAGTCATAGAGAACCCTCCTATCAAACCACAATGAGAGCGGTCGGCAACTTGCGCAATCCACCGAAGTTATACCGATTATTGATGATCTCACCATCGTACAGCATGGCAGTAGAGGTGCCGCCGTCGAGGTTGGCGGCATTAATGGCACCGTATTCCATCATGACCTCAATACAATCCTTGTAGGTAGCACCGATGCTTTGCGGCTGCCGCCCGTCAATTACCAAGATCAGCACCGCACCGTCTGCGCGTTGTCCGACCACGGTTCGCGGGTTAATTCCACCGCTTATTCCCGTAATTTCCGCCGGAGTACCGTTTATGATAAAAGCGGGACCGAAACTGACGGCATCACGCATGTTTTGATCCAGCGCTTTTTTAGCAGACATTCTGCCCACGATCAAGCGGTTGTTCATATCAAAGCCGACAAGCGAGGTGACGTCTCCCTCGGCACCGTATACCAACTTGCCGTCACGAATGACGATGCCGGTCGGCAGACCGCCGAGTCCTTTTCCTTCTTCGTCCCAAAATCCGCCCCCGTTCACAGCGGCGACGGCATTGTTTTCTTCGGCAAACTTACGTATGTTCTTCCCGATGATGGTTTCGCCGAACGTATCCAGTGAAGCAAACTTAACTCGTGACGGATCGTGTACGATCATCATTTTGCCGGAGTAAGCAGCACCGCTGATGTTAAGCACTTCAATCGTTTCGGGGTCGATATTTTCTTGTTTTTCCGTAAATTCGGTCGTAGTATCTGTGCTTTCGTCGGTCTCAATGACGGCATTTCCCGACGTAATATCTTTAATTTCCTCTTTAGAAAGGAAAATGGAGGGGACAAATTTCAAAGCACTGGTTTCCAAAAGACTGTTGACAAACAAGTCGCGAGCCGTCGGAGACGGTCCTTTGAACAATATCCAACAGATGCCCACTACGGCGATCACCAGGGCGAGCAGTGTCGTCCCGAGAACCGCAAAAAAACGACCGACAAATCGCCCGAAAGCGGCACCTCTCGAATTGCGTTGCATGATATACATCACCTATTTTTCTAAAATACTATACAAAGTATATAATACTATATCTATCGTCGTGTTGTCAATCGTTTCGTACTTTACAGAAGAGCTTGACAATGATATACTCATAAGCAGAAAGGAGGCGAGGGTTATGCATCTTCCGCCGTATGTTTGCGAAACGTTATCCGCGTTGGAAAGCGCCGGTTTTGAGGCGTATGTTGTCGGCGGTTGTGTGCGTGACTGCCTTCTCGGTTTAATACCGCACGATTTCGACTTGTGTACGAATGCTCTGCCGGAACAGATCTCGGCGGCTTTTGCGAGCAAAACGGTGATCCCAACGGGGATTCAACACGGCACGGTAACGGTGATCACAGAAGATCGTCCGTTGGAGATCACGACATATCGCACCGAAATCGGTTATCACGATCACCGTCATCCCGATACGGTACGCTTTGTCAGCACAATTGAAGAAGATCTCAGCCGCCGCGATTTCACCGTCAATGCCATGGCGTACCATCCGAAGCGCGGTATCGTCGATCCGTTTGGCGGGTCTGCCGATGCTCAAAATCGGTTGCTGCGCGCTGTCGGCGATCCGAAAAAACGCTTTGAAGAAGATGCTTTGCGTATGTTGCGCGCCTTGCGTTTCGGCTCAGTGTACGGCATGGAGGTTGAGGAAGAAACAAAAAAGGCGTTGCTTGCCTGTGCACCGCTTTTAACGGAGATCGCCGCCGAACGCGTGGAGGCGGAACTGGTGCGCATACTGGCAGGCGAGCATATCGGCAAAGTGATTTATGATCTCTATCCCGTTTTATTTCCCATCTTACCGGAACTGAAAGCCGCACAAGGAGTGGAGCAACACAGCCGCTACCACCATTTAGATGTGCTCATGCACATATTGACGGCGGTGGCATCAGCCGAATCGGATACGACCGTGCGGTTAGCGGCGTTGTTGCACGACATCGGAAAACCGTATTGCTTTTCGCTTGACGATCAGGGGAACGGCCATTTTTACGGCCATGCTGAGATCGGCGAGCGCATGGCACGAGAGTGCCTATGTCGCCTGCGTTTTGACAAAAAAACCACAGACGACGTCTGCCTGCTGATCCGTTATCACGACACACCGATCGAACGCACCGATAAAGCCGTTCGTCGTTGGTTGAATCGCTTGGGGGTGCCGCTGTTACGCCGACTGTTGGCTCTTAAGCGGGCGGATACCATGGCGCACGCCGTCGAGCTAATGCACGATCGCTTAAAAGAACTTGATGATATTAACGAGCGGATCGATCGGCTTCTTGCAGAAGAGGCGTGCTTCTCTCTTAAGGATCTGGCGCTGAACGGCGATGATCTTTTGAACATTGGAATTCCCAAAGGAGAAGTCGTCGGCGAATGCCTTCGGTGGCTTCTCGATGAGGTCATGGAGCAGCGATTGGAGAACGACGTGACTGTTTTATCGAACGCTGTCCGAAAAAGACTTGATTATTTTGCAAAAAAAAGATAAAATATAGGGTAATGTTTTAGACGGAGGGTACCTTTGTGGCACAGTTTACAAAAGAGATAGAAAAACGGCGCACGTTTGCGATTATTTCGCACCCCGACGCCGGTAAAACCACCTTAACCGAAAAGTTCTTGCTGTACGGCGGCGCGATCGCGTCTGCCGGTATGGTCAAGGGGAAGAAATCCATGAAGCACGCGGTTTCCGACTGGATGGAGATCGAAAAGCAGCGTGGTATTTCGGTAACCTCCTCTGTTTTGCAGTTTGAATATGACGGCTACTGTATCAACATTTTGGACACCCCCGGTCACCAGGATTTTTCGGAGGATACCTACCGCACGCTCATGGCGGCGGATTCCGCGGTGATGGTGATCGATGCTTCAAAAGGTGTGGAAAAACAGACCATCAAGCTGTTTAAGGTTTGCATGATGCGCGATATTCCGGTATTTACTTTTATCAACAAAATGGACCGTGAAGCGCGCGATCCGTACGAGTTGATGGCAGATATCGAAAGTGTTCTCGGCATCAAGACGTATCCCGTCAACTGGCCGATCGGTTCCGGTAAGGAGTTCAAGGGTGTTTACGAACGTGAAAAAGAGAGGGTTCTCTCCTTTACTTACAACGGCATCGGACATGAAGCGGATGAAAAGGTCACCGATATGAATGACCCCGCGTTGAAAGAAATGCTCGGCGATACGCTGTATCAAAATCTAATGGATGACCGTGAACTCTTGGACGGTGCGGGTGATGAGTTTGATCTGGAGGCGGTTCGTCACGGTAAACTGTCACCGGTATTCTTCGGTTCGGCTCTGACGAACTTCGGTGTCGAGCCGTTCTTGGAAAATTTCTTAAAAATGACGACTTCGCCGCTGCCGCGTTCCTCCTCGCAAGGCGAGATCGATCCGTTTAGCGATGAGTTTTCCGCTTTCGTTTTCAAAATTCAAGCAAACATGAACAAAGCACACCGCGACCGTATTGCTTTTATGCGCATCTGCTCGGGCAGATTTGAAAAAGGGCAGGAAGTCAACCACGTGCAGGGCGGGCGCAAGATCAAACTGTCGCAGCCGCAGCAGATGATGGCACAGGACCGTGAGATTGTGGAAGAAGCGTATGCCGGTGATATTATCGGTGTGTTTGACCCCGGTATTTTCTCTATCGGCGATACGGTATGTGCTTCCTCGAAGAAGTTTCAGTTTGAGGGTATTCCGACCTTTGCGCCGGAACACTTCCGCTTGGTGCGCCAAAAGGATACCATGAAACGCAAACAATTTGTAAAGGGAACCTCGCAGATCGCGCAGGAAGGCGCTATCCAGATCTTCCAGGAGCCGGGTGGCGGTATGGAAGAGGTGATCGTCGGCGTGGTCGGCACCCTGCAATTTGACGTGCTCGAATACCGCTTAAAGAACGAGTACGGTGTAGACGTCATTATGGAAGGTCTTCCGTATCAGTACATTCGTTGGGTAGTGGGCGAGGATGTTGACGTAAAGGCACTCGACTTGACGTCGGACACCAAATACGTGCAAGATCTCAAAGGCAATCCGCTGTTGCTATTCACCAGCAGCTGGAACATTCAATGGGCACTCGACCATAATAAAGACTTACAATTACAAGAGTTCAGCCGTTCATGATGAATATTCAGATCTTCGGAAAATCCAAATGCTTTGACACCAAAAAAGCAGAACGCTTTTTTAAGGAACGCGGTATTCGTTTTCAGCGCATAGAACTGGATAAGTACGGCATAAGCCGTGGGGAATTCCAATCGGTCAAAGCGGCGGTCGGGCTGGAAGCGTTAATTGATCCGAAAGCCAAAGAAGCGGAGCTTATTCGGTATCTGGCGTATGACAGCGATAAAGAAGAGAAACTGCTGGAAACCCCAAAAGCGTTACGTACGCCCATTGTGCGTAACGGTAAACTTGCCACCGTCGGTTATTGTCCCGACGTGTGGGAAACGTGGAGATAATCATGAAAAGTCGGATCGTAGCCATGTCGTTCTGTGAGCCAAGGAGT
>JAZNRA010000115.1:0-9273 GCA_045590415.1 Acutalibacteraceae bacterium
CTTTTTTGCCTCGGGATTGCATTTCGACAAGCGCTTTATGTAGGTCGATATTACCGCCTGCTTTCTTGTACGCAGTCAAAAGTGCAGAGCCGACCATAACGTGATGCTCGGGACCGTGCATATGGCAAAACGGCAGAGCCATCAGTTTTTGCAGAATATGAATGGGGTTTTTAGATGTTTCGGCAAGGCAGACAGCGAGAATAGTGTCGATACCGCTTGTGTGACACTCATTACATACGTAGTGACCGTTTTCACAAACGGTTTTGCTATTTTCTTTCTTGTGGCAGACGGCACATTCCATTGGCTCGTCAGTTTCTAAATATCTAAGCGGTGCACCGCAAATTAAACATTCGTCTTTCATAAATTTTCCCTCAAAAATATTTGAATTTTGTTATCAGTTCAATATATTATTCACTTACTTAAATTTATAATTGAATAGACCATAATGCCAACACCAATACCAAATAATACACAACCATATACTTCGGTTAACTGGTTTGCAAAGAATCCTACTGTTCCACTACCCAAAGCACATAATATTGCAAATAACAATTTCTTCTTTTTCATATAGGTATACCTCTCTATAAATTGAATTCATCAGAAAATTCCTTTATTATATTTAATCATCGCCTTAAAGCTTAAAACAAGCCCTACAATAATACCAACAATTAAAACTGCGGTTCCAATTAAAACAAAGATGTTATTTTCGGTATATAAAGTTATAGCAGACAAAATGCTGAATATTATTATACCCACACCGATAATAACAGTACCTAATCCCACTTGTTTTCCAAACGGAATCCTATCTTCTTCGGAAACTCTATGGCGATGATATGAATGTAGTGATGAAATATTTCCCCGCATATTCGAAATGCCGAGAGCAATCAATACAACTCCAACAATAAAAGGAACTATAAATTCCATCATAATTTCCTCCGTTATTTTTTTATTAAAATAATTATACCACATAATTATTAAAATTGCTACATATCCGTTTGCAAATTGGTAAGAATTGTTAATAGAAAGTAAATGGAGGCAAGTTTATGTTTAAACACGAAAAGATGCTCTTTCATCCTGTAGCAGTAGAGAAACCGAACCCGCAGTATGCGGCACTTTTACAGGAACAGCTTGGCGGTGGCAACGGTGAACTAAAGGCGGCTATGCAGTATATGTCGCAGAGTTTTCGAATTAAAGACCCTGAAATTAAGGATTTATTCCTTGATATCGCCGCCGAGGAACTCGGCCATATGGAAATGGTAGCACAGACTATCAACTTGCTTAACGGACACGATGTTGATGCCGAAAAGGTGCCGTCGGGTGAGATTCAGTCTCACGTGCTTTTAGGTCTTAACCCAGGTCTTATCAATGCATCGGGTTACTCTTGGACGGGCGATTATGTGACAGTTACAGGTGATTTGTGCGCAGACTTACTCAGCAATATTGCATCTGAGCAACGTGCAAAGGTGGTTTATGAATACCTTTACCGCCAGATTGATGATAAAAAGGTGCGTGAGACCATCGACTTCCTTTTAAACCGTGAGGAAGCGCACAATCAGATGTTCCGCGATGCCTTTAATAAGGTGCAGAACTCCGGCTCCAACCGAGATTTCGGCACAACAAAGGCCGCTAAAATGTATTTTTCTATGTCAGATCCCGGTCCTAATGCTTTTGCCACCAACGATACAAAACCTGTTTCCTTTGAGTGATAATGAAACAACCGCTGAAGTTTTTACGCTTTCAGCGGTTGTTTGTTATAACTTAAAACATTATGGTTTCATAATTTTTCCAAAAACTCATCTATTTCATTATGAGATTTGAAAATGATAACATTTTTATCTTTATATTTTTTAAGTAACTCATATACGTGTGGTAACTCTTTTTTAGGAAAATTTATTATCCACTCTTTAAAATCTACATCAAATTCTTGCTCTATCCAAGGTATGTCCTCTCTCGGTTTTCCAATACGCAACTCTACACCCGAAAGGCACACCGAAACCGGAAAATCAAGCAAAAAAACAGTATCACATTCCTTTAGGCGCATTTCAAGCGTTCTGCCGTAGTTGCCGTCGATTATCCATTTGTCTTGTTTTAAAATATCGGAAAGCTTTTGATCAAATTCCTCGCGTGAAACGTTGGTTTTATCACAGTTCCAAAACAACATATCCAAATGAAAAAGCGGCAAACCTATCTTGCCCTGCAGCGCTCTTGAAAAAGTGCTTTTTCCAGCACCGGGGCAACCTATAACCATAATTTTTTGCATCTTAGTACCTCAAAAATCTATATCAATTTTATATTCATTATCAATAAGCACATAGTTAGCATTATGCTTTTTGCAAAGTTCTAATAATTGCATATTATCTTGTAATAAGTTGTCTATAGCACAGTCATCATTCAGACGATTTTCAATAACACTCGCATAGTTCATTATATCTTCAAAATGGTTTTTTATATAGTTTTCGCTCATCACAAGGCAATAATATTTTATGTTGTCGAGATATTCCTTATCGAAATCATCTTGCCAAGTGAACGGAATATAGCAACCCTCAACAATAAGATTTTGCTTATTTTCTATAGCAGTTTTAATCATTTCACGAACAACCGGCCACAAGTATTCGGTTAACTCATTATCATCCATAGGGGTAAGTTCTGTGTTGCCGCTACGAATTAAACCCATTTTCAGATGGTCTATCGACAGATACGGATATTTATATTTTTCAAGCAACTTTTGAGCAAGTGCCGTTTTGCCTGTATGCGATGCTCCTGTAATTAAAATAATCATTTCAATCATCCTTGTAAATCGGAATATGTCAAACTAATTATACCATATAATAATTTAAAATTCCACTATTATGATTTGAATCACCACATAACTGTACCGCCGCCCTGGAGACCGGCGTGTCTAGGGTTGAACATCAGGTTGCAAGAGAGATTAAGAACACGAGAGAGAAAAAAGCAGAAGTTGACGATAATTATTTTTGACAGTTTATCCTTTATGAATGTAGATTATGTAGTGCGATGAACCTCCCTTTATGTAGATTTGTGTGTAGAAAAGACCATACCTTCGAGGGTAGCGGTGTTTGGGTGTGACGAAGTTTTTTAGGGTTTAAATTATTTTCGTTTTGGCAAGGCGAAAAGCGGAGAAATGCTTTACTGCATTTCGAGCATTTTTAACACCGCCAAAGCGGAAATAACAACCGAAAACAAGTCTAAATCCCGAACGCCGTAACCCAATGGGTATGGTCTTATTTTAACATCATCAGGTGCCATAGCAGCACCCATATTGTTGGTGTCGGTGATGCCCAGATCCACAATGCATCCGATACACAGATCCGCAATATGCACCTTACCGCCGCCGAGCCCCACCAGTACGGCGCCCGACGCGGTAGCAGTCCACTGGGCTGTGGCAGGACGCTGCCCGCCGTATTCAAGCGGAAAACGGAACTGACGCTCTGCCGTACAAAAATGCGATGACGTAACCGCCGCCGCAATATCGGCAGCACCGCTGTCCACAAACACCGACGCCATCGCTAACGTCTGCGCCATGGTCGAGCAGGCACCGAACTGGTTGAGCAGCGGGATCTGACTGTCCCGCATCCCAAACGTTGAAGCAATATTCTGATTCAGCAGATCACCGGTAAACAGTACGTCAACCTGCGAAGGCGAAAACCCCGCCTTATTCAGCGCACAGCTCAGGGCTTCCTTTTGCAAACGGCTTTCCGCCTTTTCCCACGTCTTTTCGCCGAGTCGCGTATCGGTAAACACCTGGTCAAACAGATCGCCGAGCGGCCCTTCTCCCTCTTTTTTGCCCACGGCCGCTGCGTACCCCAATACCGTCGGCCTACCCGACAAACTGATAGTGTGCTTTCCTCTTCTTTCCGGCATACGTATCCCCCTTTTTACAGTTTGGTATATGCAAAAATGAGGGGATTATGCAAAAAACGGGATCACCCGTCAGATGATCCCGTTTTACGTTCTTATAATCGACAGGCAACAGCTGCCATTCGTTTGGCCGAAGCTGATAACGAATCCAAATACGCGAATTCGTCAACGGAATGGATCCTTCCGCCGTCGACTCCGATGTTGTCCACCGTCGGAATTTCGACACCCGTGGTATACGCCGCATCAGAGCCGCTGAGGCAAGAACGGCCGCTCAGGATCGGCAGCCCGCATTGCTCATAAATCGCATTCATCGCTTTGACAAGCGCTATATTTCGATTCACAAGCGGCATAGCAGGACGCATGCTGATTTGCTCCACCGTTGCGGTGCACCCTGCCACCGTCACCGTGTTTGCGACCCGTTCTACGATCGCGACAGCTTCATTAAACTGCTCTTCATTGGCAAAACGAATGTCCACGACAAACGTGCAACACTCGGGCACGGTATTCGCAACCGTACCGCCCTCGATCACACCGCAATTGAACGTAAGACCTCCGGGATCCTTGTGTTTCTCCAACTCAATGATCTTATACGCTGCTTCGGCAATGGCGTTTGCTCCCTCCGCACAACGGGAGGAATGCATTGCCTTTCCCGTAACGCTATACCGATAACGGACGACACCCTTGCGTTCCCACACAACGGTATCACCCTGTATTCCCTCGGCATTCAAAAACGCCGCCGCACCCTTTGCGTGCTCCAGCATAAATGCGATCGTCTGTTTATTACTCTCTTTACTGCTGGTTTCTTCATCCGTTTGAATGATCAGCTTTGCCGGACGTTCTTTGAATTCACACGTTGCGAGCGCATCCAGGGCCATAAACGCGGCAACCGCACCGCCTTTGCAGTCCATCACGCCGGGCCCGTAAATGCACGTATCATCACGCCGCACAGCCGGTGTACCGAAGAGCCCCACGGGATGCACGGTATCAATATGTCCCGAAAACACCACCGATGCCGCATCAACCTCGGGGTTAATCGTAATGCAGATAGGATTACCCGCCTTTTCGCACTTCAAAACTTCCGTGCGCCACCCGCGTTCCTTTGCCATTTTCACAAAATAGTTGCCAACCGCGTCTACGCCTTGCTTATAAGCGGTCGGACTTTCTATATTACAAACGTCCTCCCATACCCGACAATAATACGCGTTCATGTCGTCAATAACGGAAAAAAGCTTCTTAAGATCCACAACGCCCACCTCTTTCCTCTTGATTATACCGCCGCCCCGTAGTATAATCAAATAGAAATAAGTCCACGAAAGTTATAACAAAAAGGTGATAACTATGGTCAGTACAAGCGCACGGTACGTATATACCGTTTACCGCACAAAAAGCGTTTCTTTGGCAGCGGAAGAGTTATTTATTTCTCAACCGGCACTCAGCCGTGCCATCAAGAAAGCGGAAGCGGAACTCGGCGCGCCTATTTTTAACCGTAAAACACTCCCCTTTTCGCTGACACCGCAAGGGAAGCTCTATGTTGACGCTATTGAAAAAATCCTGCAACTCGAAAAAGAAACGGCGGAAAAGGTCAACGACATTCAGCACGTACAGGGCGGCACCTTACGCATCGCCACCTCCACCCATCTGTCGTTTTACGTCATTCCGAAAGTGCTCAAAGAATTTCAAAAGCACCATCCGCACGTAGATATTCATATCGTCATGACCGATACAGACAAACTGTACGAACAGTTGCAAAAAGATAACGCGGACCTTATTTTCATGTCCGGCGAATTCGCACCGCCCGATTGTTATTCCGTAACTCTTTTGCAAGAACAATACGTGGTTGCCATGCCGCGCAGTATGGTAACCGAATCCTTGCAGCCCTATACGCTCGATCACGACACATTGATCACCGGTACCTACTCATCCCAAAAACAGATCCGCGACATGTCTCTCTTTCACGATATTTCGTTTATTTACAGTCCACCGCATACCAACATCCAGAAAAAACGGACGATCTTGTTCGGAAAATCCGATATGGCACCGTACGTTACCTCAAACGCCAGCCGTCAGCAACTCAATTATAACTTGATGCGTTCGGGATTCGGCGCGCTTTTGACGACCGATGCCAACATTGCCACCATGCCGGCCGATCCCGACTGCGCTTTCTTTGTACTGGGCGGTACCGAGGCCCGTCAGCGTTTTTCCGTTATTCACGCCAAAAAAGAAAGCGATTTATCAAGCCGCATCGTGCGGGAATTTGTCAGCACGGCAACCGCTTTGTTCTCGGGCAATAACCCCTTGCTCGAATTACTGTTGTAACTTAAAGGGCACTTTACAAAACTATAGTCCTATGCTATTATGAAACAAACTGCAAGGACGGTACGCCTATGAAATCCATCAAATACATGTATAAGATCGGCTTGGGGCCGTCCAGTTCCCACACCATGGGTCCCGCTTATGCCGCATCCCGTTTTTTAGAGCTTTACCCCGACGCCACACATATTCACGTCACCCTGCTGGGCTCGCTTGCGAAAACCGGCAAGGGCCACGGGACAGACCGAGCCGTTTCGGAGATCTTTTCTCACGTTTCGCACGACATTGTGTTCGACCCCGAAACCAAAACCGATGTGCACCCGAACACGGTGGAATTCGTCGCATTCAAGGATACCGATGAACTCGGCAGAAAACGGTTTTACAGCATCGGCGGCGGAGAGATCGAATCGGACGATGAAAAAGCCGACGCAAAAGCGCAGGTGTATAAAGAAAAGAATTTCAGCGAGATCGCCGCTCTGTGCAAAGCCCAAAACAAGCGCTTGTCCGACTATGTGTTCGAGCACGAAGGCAACGATTTTAAGCCGTATCTGCTTACCGTTTGGAAAACAATGCAAAACGCCATCAATGAGGGACTCAGCAAAAGCGGTATTCTTCCGGGCGGCCTTTCGGTAGAGCGCAAAGCGCAATTTCTCTTTAACCAAAAGCACATCGACGAGAGTCCTCAAACACGTGAAAACCGTTTGGTGTGTTCTTACGCCTTTGCGGTCAGTGAACAAAACGCCGACTGCGGCGTCATCGTCACCGCCCCCACCTGCGGCTCCTGCGGCGTTCTTCCCGCTGTTTTGAAATATATGCAGGAAAAAAACAACTTCTCCGATGACGATATTCTCCGCGCCCTTGCCGTTGCCGGACTCATCGGCAACATCGTCAGTACCAACGCCTCCGTCAGCGGTGCCGAATGCGGTTGCCAAGCGGAGATCGGCACGGCGTGCAGCATGGCAGCCGCCGCCTTATGTGAATTGTTCGAAATGGGTATCGACCAGATCGAATACGCCGCCGAAGTTGCCATGGAACATCATTTGGGGCTCACCTGCGATCCCGTGTGCGGTCTGGTGCAGATTCCCTGCATCGAACGCAACGCCGTGGCGGCAATGCGCGCCATCAACGCGCTCAGTCTTGCGAACTTCTTGTTCGCCAGCCGAAAGGTCTCGTTTGACATCGTCGTGGAAACCATGTACCAAACGGGCAAGGACCTCTCGCATTTATATCGTGAAACCTCCGAGGGCGGCCTCGCACGGTTATATAATCAATAATAAAAATGCCTGACCGAATCGGTCAGGCATTTTTCTTATAACATCTGTATTACCCAATAAATCAAGCCATACACCACACTCGCCATCACACCGTAAACGATAACGGGTCCCGCAATGGAAAACATTTTGGCACCCGTCCCGAGAATAAGTCCCTCGGATTTGAACTCCATGGCGGGCGATGCCATGGAATTGGCAAATCCCGTGATGGGTACGATCACACCCGCTCCCGCATGCTTAGCAACGTTATCGTATACGCAAAATGCCGTGAGCAGTACACTCAAAAAGATCAGCGACAAAGAACCGATCAAGCGCGCGTCTTTTTCGTCCATACCGGTTTTACTTACCAGATCCATGACGATCTGCGCCACGGCACACAAAAAACCACCCGCTAAAAACGCGAGGATACAATCTTTGAAGATCGGCGACCCCTTGGCACGTTTTTCCGCCATCGCCTGATAGTTTTTTTGCGTCATTTTCATCCCGCATCACACTCCCACGCCGATAGTGTGACAAAAACTCCTTGAAATATGCAAAAGCGCAGTCTTTCAAAAGACTGCGCTTTAAATTACCGTATTTTACGTGCTTCCACGTAGTACCGTTTTTCGTTGGCTTCTCCCATGGAAAACGTTTTGCGCGGGAAATGGCCGCCGACACGGATCCCTTCGAAAAAGCCGTCTTTCGGGATGCCCTGCAACAAGATGCCGAGCGAATCGGGCGCTTCACACAACTCGCGCACCGTCTGATCACCGTGAATGTAATCAATGGTCGCGTCGTGCGTTTGCAGATACTCATCGAGATAATTTTGCAACACCGCGATCGGGAGCATCCCATTCGCGTTATCAAGCGCGTATCCCGCATGACCGACAAACTCAATTTCGTCGCCGTCAACAAGCGTCATGCCCTGCTTTTCCACGTAAGTTTTAAATCCACCGATCAGATTGGCAGCATCCACGTGAAAAACGACACGGTGAATGGGCTCAAACAAAATCGCCTCGTCGTGCAGGTTTTCGAGTTCCACCAACGCATAGCGCGCGGGATGATGTTCCGCTTCGGTGGGAGATAAGGTAGCTTTCAAGTTTTCCCAGCAGATCTTGGCGGTAGCGAGCGAATGATTGCCGTCCCCTACCGCATACAAAAATCCGTCTGCTTTATCATACAAAGCGTTCAAAGCCGCTGCCAAACCCGCTTTGGATGCTTCATCTTCTACCGCCCAGCCGCGCAGATGACCGCCGCCTTGCATGAGTTCAATATCATACAGAGGTGCCTTATCTTGCTTTTTGGCAACGAGCGGCTCGATCACGGTGCGATCGGGATCGTCGATCAACACCAGTACGTGCGGCAATTCCAACGGCGCGTTTTGACGAATTTTCACACGCGGGGGCAAGCGATCCGCAACCGTACCCTCGGTCGCACGGGTGAGCAGGGTGCCGGTAGTAAAATCGTAACATTCCAGATCCAGAGCCGCCATCAAGCCGAGCCGTTTACCGGACGGGGTTTCCCTCTCCAGCACGATAAAGCCGTCCTTCACGGCGCACTGCAGCGTCCCGTCTTCCAGATAGCGCCGCATCGTCGCATTGACCTTTTCCGTGTTATCCCCCTGCTCCAAAAACACCTCGGGTTGGATCAACCGCAGAGTGGACGGTACCTCGCCCACAAAGCTCTCCACCTCGTGCCAATACTGCGGCTGCGAGGTAAACTGATCGCACGCGATCACCGCCCATTTCGCCATATCCACGGTTGGCGCGGGCAAATACATATCGGTGGACCGAATTCCCGGAAACTGCATACTAAAACTCCTTTATTCACCGAA
>JAZNRA010000116.1:0-6298 GCA_045590415.1 Acutalibacteraceae bacterium
CCCGCAGATGGCCGTCGTATTCGTCCAGCGCGAACTGGTTAAGCAACGTGCCGTTTATCTCGGCTTGCGCCTGCTGTTCGATGTTGCCGCCGTTCAGTGCAAAGCGAACAAGCTTTGTTTTACCGTTGTAGAAGCCGCCCGCGACGTATAAGTTTTCTGTGTTGGCGTACACGGTATTTCCCGCCGTCAGCACCGCTTTTTGCGACAGCCGCTCGCCCTTGTCGGACACGCGCACCGCCGTTACCACGACGTACTGCGCGCTTTCCTCGCAGATATAAATATCGTTCGCCGCCAGCACGGCGGATTCCTCATCACACCCGATGCTCGGCACGAAGGTGGCGGGGTCATCCCGGGTCGGCGCGGTGCGCACGGTATACTGCGATACGGTATACAAGATATCCCCGATCACGCGGGACGAGATCTCGCCCCCGTCCTGCTCAAAGCAGGTAATAAACGTCGGCTTTTCAGGATCGGCAATATCGTACACAAGCGCCGCCGTTACTGTGCGCTGTTGTATATACCGATTTTGCATAACAACCAATCGATCACCGACAAGATACATACCGGACGCGCCGTAGCCGCTCGCCTCCCCGTGCGGGAGGGTAAACTCGGCAAGCGCCTGCGGTTTTCCGTCGTTCGGATCCACGATCACGACCCGCTCGCCCGACAGCACGTACAAATACCGTCCGTCGGTCTTCACAATATCCGCCTCGTCCACACCCGCCACCTGCAGGTTGGTATCGGAATGTTCGTCGGACGAGGACGTTCCCTTTAACGTGGTTGTCTGCGTTGCAGCGGTCGGCCGTGTGGCACCGGGCTTCCCCGTGTTTTGATTTGCCGTGCCGGTGCTCGTATCCTCGGCGTATTCCAAAAAGATCTCGCCGTCATCTGTCGTAATAAAATAGCCCTCTTGCGCTTTCACCGCCTCAAAGACGGCATCGTACGACTCCACCGTCGGCTTGCCGAAACGCGGCAACGTTCCCAGACAGACGGATAGGATCAACGCCCCGCACAGTGTGCCGAACGCGACGGCGGATTGCCGCCGCTGCTGTTTTTTTCGATATGCGTCACGGCGTTCTAATACGTCACGCGTGCGTTCTTCACAAGTCCTCATACTCGACTCCTTCTCTCTGAATCACGGCTCGCAACGCCTGCTTGCCGCGGTAGAGTAAATTCGTTACCTGCCGACTGCTTTTGCGCAGCACCTTGGCCGCTTCGCGGCAGGAGAGTTGTTCAAAATAGGTAAGGTACAACACTTCGCGGTACAACGGTGAGATCTGTCCGAGCGCGCGATACACCGCCGAGCGCTCTTCTTTTTGCAGAACACGTTGATACACATCCATCGCCTGTCGGTCGGGCAGCCACTCCTCAAGCGACACCTCGCACCGTTTTTTGCGCAAATACTGCAGCGCCTCGTTGCGCCCGATCGCGTATAGATAGGTCTTGAACAGGGCCTCGCCGCGCAGACGCGGTCGGCGCACGATGAGCTTTAAGAACGTTTCGGACAACAGATCCTCCGCCGTCATCTCATCGTGAACGTAGCTGTTGATATACCGTAAAAGGCGATCCCCGTATTCGTCAATGATGACGGCAAGCCCGCCCTCGTCGCCGTTTAAGAATCGCTCGTACGCGATCGATCCGCGATCTTCGGTTGTGTTCATACGCTCACCCCGCTTTGTAGCTACACCTATTAGATGCGATACGCTTCAAAATATCTCACCTTATTTTACCACATTTTTCGACAAGAGGGAAATACCTCTTGAAAAATGAGGAAAAATTTGATATGCTAATGGAGAATGGAAAAGTAGGTGTTGGTATGAAAAAGGGGTTTGACAACGCACTGTATATGGAGCGGCAAAAAGCGCATATTGCGGAGCGCATTTCCCGTTTCAACGGCAAACTGTATCTGGAATTCGGCGGCAAGCTGTTTGACGACTATCATGCCGCGCGGGTGTTACCGGGCTTCGAACCCGACGCCAAAATTCGTTTATTGTGCGAAATGGGCGATCAGGTCGAGGTCATTTTCTGTATCAGCGCCGGTAATATCGAGAAAACGAAAGTGCGTGCAGACCTCGGCATCAGCTACGAGATGGACTTGCTCCGTCAGATCGACATTCTCACAAAACTCGGTATTGCGGTCAACAGCGTAGTCATCACGCAGTACACGGGGCAAGCCGCGGCGGATTCGTTTGCCAATAAACTGAAAGCCCGCGGCGTCACGTATTACATCCACCGTCCCATCGCGGGCTACCCGTCGGACGTGGATCACATCGTCAGTGACGAGGGCTACGGCTCTAACCCCTATATCGTCACCACCAAACCCCTGGTGGTCGTCACCGCTCCCGGTCCCGGCAGCGGCAAACTCGCCACTTGTCTTTCGCAGGTATATCACGAACACCGCCGCGGCGTCGTCGCGGGCTACGGCAAGTACGAAACGTTCCCCGTATGGAATCTCCCCTTAAAGCATCCGGTCAACCTGGCATACGAAGCGGCAACCGCCGATTTGCAGGATGTGAATATGATCGACCCGTTCCACCTGGAGGCCTACGGTGTCACCACCGTCAACTATAACCGCGACGTGGAGGCGTTCCCCATCGTGCGCACCATCTTAACGCGCATCACCGGTAACGATAAATTCTATTGCAGCCCCACAGATATGGGTGTCAACATGGCGGGCTACGCCATCGTGGACGACGAAGCATGTCAGGATGCCAGCCGTCAGGAGATCATCCGTCGGTATTACAAGGCGCTGTGCGACGTCCGTCAGGGCCGCGAACGCGCTGAGACGGCAGAAAAGATCAAAGTCATCATGCAGGCGTTAAACCTGCGTCCCGAGGAACGCCCCGTCGTCACCCCCGCCCTTACAAAGCAAGCGGCGTGCGCGGGTGCCCCCGCCGCGGCGATCCAGTTGCCGGACGGCCGCATCATCACGGGCAAGGCCACACGGCTGATGAGCGCGTGCAGCGGCGCGGTGCTCAACGCCATCAAGGTCATGGCAGATATCCCGAAACAAGTGCTCTTAATGAGCCCACAGGTGCTTGAGCCGGTCACCAAACTCAAAACGGAATTGCTCAAGAGCAGTTCCAGCGTTCTCAAAGCAGACGACGTGCTGACCGCACTTTATATCTGTGCGGCGTCGGATGAAACGGCGGCACTTGCAGTCTCCAAGCTTCCGCTGCTTCGCGGCTGTGACCTGCACTCCACGCAACTGCTCCATTCGGGTGACGAATCCACCTTACGCAAAATGGGGCTCAACATCACGTGTGAGCCGAATTTCCCCGATAAGAATTTGTTTTTCGGTTGAGGTAATCTATGAAACACTATGACTACCTGATCGTCGGCAGCGGTCTGTTCGGTGCAGTATTTGCCCATGAAGCGGCAAAGGCGGGCAAATCCTGCTTAGTGCTGGAAAAGCGCGATCACACCGGCGGCAACATTCACTGTGAAACGGTGGAGGATATCGTCGTGCATCAATACGGCGCCCACATTTTTCACACCAACAACAAGCAAGTGTGGGATTATGTGAACACGCTTGCGGAATTTAACCGTTACACCAACTCACCGCTCGCCAATTATAAGGGCGAGATCTACAACATGCCGTTCAACATGAACACGTTCCACGCGATGTGGGGCGTGCGCACACCTGCCGAGGCACAAGCGATGATCGACAAACAGCGTGCGGAGATCGTCGGTGAGCCAAAGAATTTAGAGGAGCAGGCGATCCGCTTGGTCGGCAGAGATATTTACGAAAAACTCGTCAAGGGCTACACCGAAAAGCAGTGGGGCCGCGATTGCACCGAGCTGCCCGCGTTTATCATCAAGCGTCTGCCGGTGCGCCTGACGTACGATAACAACTATTTTAACGATCGCTATCAGGGCATCCCGATCGGCGGGTACAACGTCATGATCGATAAACTGCTCGCAAAAGCAGATGTCTTAACGGGCGTGGATTTTCTCTCCGACCCCGATACGTACCGCCAAATGGCGGATACCGTGGTATACACCGGCACCATTGATTCGTATTTCGGTTTCCGATTCGGCAAACTCGAATACCGCACCGTCCGTTTTGAATCGGAGGTGCTGGACGAGCCGAACTACCAAGGCGTTGCGGTTGTTAACTACACCGACCGCGAGACCCCCTACACCCGTGTCATCGAGCATAAACACTTCGCCTTCGGCACACAGCCGAAAACGGTGATCACCCGTGAGTATTCCACCGCCTGGCAGGACGGCATGGAGCCGTATTATCCCGTCAACGACGAGCGCAACGGTGCTTTGTACGCCAAATACCAAGCCCTCGCTGAAAATGAGAAAAACACCCTGTTCGGCGGACGGCTCGCCGAATACCGTTATTATGATATGGATCAGGTGATCGAGTCGGCGCTCGCGCTGACCTCTGCCCTGTTTTGAAGAGGAAGTGAATCATGGCTGCACATAAACCATTGGTTTCCATCATCGTGCCGGTATACGGCGTCGAGAAATACGTCGGCAAAGCGATCGAAAGCTTACAGGCGCAAACCTTCACCGATTGGGAATGTTTCCTGGTGGACGACGGCACGAAAGACCGCAGCGGCATCATTTGTGACGAATACGCCGCCCGCGACGACCGTCTGATCGTCATTCACAAGGAAAACGGCGGCGCGCACACCGCGCGCAACGTCGCCATCGAGCAGGCGCACGGTAAGTATTTCTATTTCATGGATCCGGACGATTGGACGGAGCCGACGATGCTCGAGGATATGGTCGCCCTCGCCGAACAGCACGAAGCCGAGCTGGTCATCACCGGGTATTTCATCGATACCTATTACAGCGACACCGCGTACGTCACGCACGAGCACGCGCAACCGTCGCAGGTGTTCAAGACCAGGCGCGAGTTCCGCGAGAACGCGTACCGTCTGTTCGATTGCAACCTTTTATATACCCCGTGGAACAAACTGTACCTCGGTAAGTATATCATGGAACATAACCTGCGCTTTCCCCTGACGTTCTGGGACGATTTCCCGTTCAACTTAAGCGTGTTGCGGGACGTCGAGCGCGTGGTGGTATCGGATAAGAAATACTATCACTTCATGCGCGCCCGCGCCGAAAGCGAAACGGCAAAATACCGTCCCGAAATGTACGACAAGCGCGAAGAAGAACACGGCTGGATGGTGGATCTGTACAAGCACTGGGAAATCGACGACGAAAATTCCCGCGAGTTCTTGGCGCGCCGTTACATTGAACGCGTAGTGGGATGTGTTGAAAACATCACGAATCCCGCCTGTACGTTAACGAGCAAGGAAAAACGTGCCGAGATCCGCCGCATGATCCGCGACCCCAAGGTCAAGGAACTGTTACGGGTCGTCAAGCCCCGTTCCACCATGATGAAACTGATGCTCATCCCCGTGCGCATGGGCTCGGCAACGCTCACGAAATGGGAAGGCAACATCATTTCCAACGTCAAGCGCCGTAACGCCAAGCTGTTCGCTTCTTTAAAGGCAAACCGTTAACCGCTGCGCGGCGCATTTCGATTTGTTTTTACAACGCAACTATAAGCGGGGTGCCAATACGGAACCCCGCTTCTTTTACTCACCACCCCGCCTTGCCTCCCTCTGACGAGGGAGGGGGACCAACGCGTAGCGTTGGTGGAGGGAGAGAAAAAACTTCCCCTTTGCAACGTAAACCCCAAATACCCCTTGACTTTTTCAAGAAAATCCCGTATGATATGTGGGTACGCCGCTGTGGTGGAATAGGCAGACACAAGGGACTTAAAATCCCTCGGTAGCAATATCGTACCGGTTCAAGTCCGGTCAGCGGCACCAAAAATCCCGTTCACGCAAGTGGGCGGGATTTTTACTTATTACCTTTTCACTCTTCACTTTTCACTAAAACATTATGAACGAGATTTTTGGAAGGTAACAAGTAATAGTGAATAGTGAAGAAGCATTGCCCCTCCGCCGCTTTTATGCTATAATTTTAAAAAATATATGAGGTTAAGTATGATTTACAAGAATATAGATATATCTGATGCAAATTTTTTAACATTAATATTTTCTAATAATGAGTATCAACTTTATTTTGCTGAAAACGAAACAACAGCATTAGAATGGATAGAACGAATACAAAAATACTATTTAGATAAATTCTCTTATATTATTTATACTGATGACAACAGGCCAGTTGGTTGGGTTATGTATAATTTGATTAATGATATATGTTATATGGATATAATTGTGTTTTTGCACTCCGAAAAATTTAAGGGTTACGGAAAAATTGTTTTCAATGATTTAATAAATAAACATAAAGATATAAATAGAAT
>JAZNRA010000117.1:0-9308 GCA_045590415.1 Acutalibacteraceae bacterium
ATACCTGCATTGAATCAGCAGAGATCACCTCACCGCCGAAACGGCGGCACAATTCAACCGCCAAAGCGGTCTTTCCCGACGCCGTCGGCCCTGCGACCACCACAAGCGGGATACCATTTTTTACGTTGTTGATCATACGATCCGTCCAAACTGTTTCTCAATTTCTCTGGCAGTCAGTTCAAAGCACACCGGCCGACCGTGCGGACAGGTACGAATATCCTCGTTGTACAGCACGCGCTGTGCCAGTTGCAACAACTCCTGCGGTGTACTGCCGTCTCCCGCTTTCACGGCGGCACGGCATGCAACAGAATGGTAGATCCAGTCAAGTCGCTCGGTCGTGATCTCCCGTTTACCGGACAATAACCCGCCGGCGATCTCACGCAAACTTTCCGTAACGTTACTATCGATAAGCATCATCGGCACCGCACGCACCAACAGCGTGTTACCGCCGAATTCTTCCAATTCAAAACCCGCCTGTTTTAACTGTTCGCCCGCTTCTGTCAACGCACCGTATTCCTCACGGCTGAGCGACACCGACAACGGCGCAAGCAAGATCTGCGCACTCTCGTTCGCGGTTTCTTTCAGTTGATTATATAATATCCGCTCGTGTGCGGCGTGTTTGTCAATAAAATAGACCGACCCGCGCCATTCTGCAATGATATAGGTATGCAGCGCTTCCCCCAGCAGACGAATCGGCTCCGGCTCGGCTTGTGCAATCGTCTGCTGCTCCGGTTCCGGTTGTGTCACCGATACCGGCGGCGGTGCGAGCACTTCTTTTTTTGAGGGTGCCTCAAAGAAACTGTTCACCACCGATGTGCTGTCCCGCATCACCATCGGCCGTCCTTGTGTGATCGGCCTTGGCCGTGCAACCGGAGGCGGCGGTGTCGGCTGTGATGCCGACGGCGCCTCGATCACGCGACGCGCAATTTCTCTGGCAGGGGTAGGCGTTACGTACTGCGGTTTTGACGGTTGTACCACCGGCGTCGGCAACGTTGCTTGCATGGGTACGCTGTCACCTTCCAATGCCGAGCGAACAGCATGGTACACCGCATCAAACACCGGCTTTTCATTAACAAACCGCACCTCGATCTTGGCGGGATGCACGTTCGCATCCACCGTTTCGGGCGGCATGTCCACACACAACACACACGCGGGGAATTTTCCCACCATGATCGATCCCTTGTATGCCTGCTCAATCGCAGCCATGGCGGTACGTGTTTTCACGTACCGTCCGTTGATAAAGAAATGCTGCATCGTGCGGTTGGAGCGTGCACCTTCCGGGCGGCAGATATAGCCGTGCACGTGAACGCCGCCCAAGTCATACTCAACCTCGGTCAGTGTTTTGGCAAATTCGCGACCGAGCACCGCGCTGATGCACGCATACAGATCCCCGTTGCCGGGTGTTAATAACTCATCGCGTCCTTCGCGAATAAAACGGAACGAGATCTCGGGATGTGACAGTGCCAGACGGTCCACCACTCCGGCAACGGCATTGGCCTCCCCCACGTCCTTTTTCAAAAACTTCATACGTGCAGGAACATTATAAAACAGATCCCACACGCAGATGGTCGAACCGCGGGGACAACCGGCGTCGGACAGTTCGATCTCCTCGCCGCCCTCAATCACGTACCGCGTGCCGGCAAGTTCGTCCTCGGTGCGCGTGACGAGCTCCACGCGCGCCACCGCGGCAACCGATGCGAGCGCCTCGCCGCGAAATCCCAAAGTGGAAATGGTATTCAGATCTTCCTCTGCACGGATCTTGCTGGTCGCGTGCCGCAAAAACGCCGTCGGCACGTCTTCTCTTGCAAATCCGCAGCCGTTATCGGTGATCCCGATATACGAGATCCCGCCGTTCTTGATCTCTACCGTGATGGTGGTGGCACCGGCATCAATGGCGTTCTCCACCAATTCTTTTACAACCGAGGCCGGTCGCTCGACCACCTCACCCGCGGCGATCAATTCCGCCGTATGCTTATCAAGTATCCGGATACGGGCCACGTCGGTGCCCCCCTTCGTTTAATAACTTTGTGCTTCTCTATGCAGTTCGTATAAGGTCTGCATCGCCTCAATCGGCGTCAGGACGTTAACGTCCAGTTCTTTTAAACGGCGGAGCAACTCGCTGTCCGCTGCCGCCAACAACGACAACTGTCCGTCGTCGCTGTGCGCCGCTGCACGCGGTGCAGTCGGAAGCGTGCCGTTATCGAGTTCTTTTAAGATCGCCTTTGCCCGCTGTACGACCGAATCCGGCACACCGGCAAGTTTGGCAACTTCAATACCGTAACTGTCATCAGTCGGTCCACGTACGATACGGCGCAAAAACGTAATATCGTCGCCGTGCTTTTTGACCGCTACGTTATAATTCTTCACACCGTCGAGTTCATCTTCCATCACCGTTAACTCGTGGTAATGGGTAGCAAATAACGTCTTGGCGCCGATCTTGCGCGAGTCGGCAACGTGCTCAAGCACGGCTCGCGCAATGCTCATGCCGTCAAAGGTGGAGGTGCCGCGCCCGATCTCGCCAAAAACGATCAAGCTGTTTGCCGTCGCATTCTGTAGGATCGAGGCCACCTCACTCATCTCCACCATAAAGGTGGATTGTCCCGACGCCAAATCATCCGAGGCACCCACGCGGGTAAAGATGCTGTCCACGATACCGATGGTCGCACTGTCTGCCGGCACGAAGCTGCCGATCTGCGCCATCAGCACGATCAAAGCCGTCTGCCGCATATAGGTGGATTTACCCGCCATGTTCGGGCCGGTAATGATCGCCACACGATTATCGTGATTATCAAGCAGTACGTCGTTCGGCACAAACGGCGCGGATTGTAAGGATTCCACCACCGGATGGCGGCCGTTTTTGATGTCAATGATCCCGCTGAGATCCACGATCGGGCAAACGTAGTTGTGGTAGGCAGCCACCTGTGCAAAGGAGGTCAGCACGTCCAATTTTGCGATTGCCTCCGCCGTGGATTGAATACGTGTGAGTTCGTTAGCGATTGCCGTGCGCACCTCGCAGAACAACTGGTATTCCAAGGCCACCGCACGGTCTTTCGCACCCAATACGCGGGCTTCCAGTTCTTTAAGTTCCTGCGTAATATACCGCTCGGCATTGGCAAGCGTCTGCTTGGGGATATAGTGCTCCGGCACTTCCCCCGCAAAGCTGCGCGACACTTCTATGTAATAACCGAACACGCGGTTATACCCGATCTTCAAGGTGCGGATACCGGTTTTATCTTTTTCTTCTGCCTCAATGCGCGCGAGCACGCCCTTGCTGTCATCCATGATCAGACGCAGCTCGTCAAGCTCCGCACTGTAGCCCTCGCGGATCATACCGCCCTCACGTACCGAAAACGGCGGATTTTCCGCAATCGCCTCGGTAATCAGTCCAAAAAGATCCGGTAAAGGATCAATGCTTTGTTGAATGTCTTGAAGCAGTGCACACTGCGCGCCGACAAGCCGCGATTTAATAGGAGCGAGCCGTTCAATGGTCTGACCGAGGGACGCAACTTCTTTCGCGTTCGCACTGCCGTACACCACGCGCGTCATAATACGCTCTAAATCGTAGATCTCACCGAGCAGTTCCCGCAGATCCTCACGAAGCACCGCGTCATGCACGATCTCTGCCACCGCGTTTTGACGGCGGGAGATCTGCGCAGGATGCAACAACGGCTGCTCGATCCAGTTTCGAATGAGCCGTTTGCCCATCGCGGTGCGGGTCTTATCCAATACGCCAAGCAACGATCCGCGTTTTTCCTTGTTTCGCATGGTTTCAAGCAATTCCAGATTGCGTCTGGCAGTTAGATCCAGCCGCATAAACTGTGCATCGGAATAAACGTCCAGTTGCGTCATGCGCTCAACGCCCGTCATCTGCGTCATGTACAGATAATGCAACGCACAGCCAAGCGCTAATACCGCCGAAGTGCTGTCCTGCAACGACAATTGATCCAAAGACATTTTATGGAAATGTTCAAGCACCCGCGAAACGGCCGCCTGCGGGTCAAAGCAAGCGGGCTCCGCCTGCTCGGGTGTTACACTCAAACGGTTCGTCAAAAAATCCGTTAAAGCAACATTTGCCATGGCAACGTCGCTCAGCAACACCTCGCGGGGCGCAAAGCGCCCCAGCTCGTTTTGCATACGCGGAACAACGTCTTGCCCGCTCAGTTCAGTTACGTGCATTTCACCCGTGGAGGTATCCACAAAGCACAAGCCGACTTTGGCGAATCCGTCCTCTGCATGCACCACACACAGATAGTTATTACGGCCCTCCTCCAGCATACTGCCTTCAATAACCGTACCGGGTGTGATGATGCGCACCACGTCGCGTCGGACGATACCTTTCGCCGTAGCGGGATCCTCGGTCTGCTCACAGATCGCAACCTTGTAACCGCGATTGACCAGCTTGGCAATATATCCCTCGCAACTGTGGAACGGCACACCACACATCAAAGCGCGCTCCTCCTGCCCGCAATCGCGGCCGGTCAGTACGAGTTCCAACTCCTGCGACGCGACCTTGGCATCGTCATAAAACATCTCGTAAAAATCACCCAAACGGTAAAACAAAATACACTGCGGGTAATTCTTTTTGATCTCAAAATACTGTTGCATCATGGGGGTTATCGGCATACCGCTCACCTCCTTTTCACGTCTGTTGATTTAATAGTGTGGCAGGGTCTTAAGTCCTATCACACTTAGTGGCATCCGCCGCAGCTTGAACAGTTGCCGCTGCACTGATGCTCGTCGTAATCGTCGGGATTCAGCCCCTGCGCCGCCATGTTGATGATGGCGCCGACACCGTTTAAGATCTTATCCAGTTCGGTCTTTGCCTCGTTGTATGCCGCCATGGATTCGTTCGCCATCACGCGGGCGTACACCTCACGCAATTCGATATTAAGTTGCTTTACTTTGGCTTCATCCTGCTCGGCTTCGGGCTTTGCCGCCTCACCGTTGATCGCCATGCGTTTCAAATTAAACTCGCCGATGAGTTCCTGCAGCGCCGCATCGTTATCCGCGGCCGCCTGCGCCATCTGCACTTTTACAAAACGCTCATCCTGCTGAATTGCGTGTCCGATTTCCTTTGCCATCTCCAAAATCTGTTCCATTGTTGATACACTCCTTACTTCTCGATCTCACCGGTTAAGATATAACTGCGTGCGCCGGTGATACGCACCTGTACGAACTCGCCGATGCGCGCAGGATCGCCCTGCACGCGTACGATACTGTTATCCGCAAGCCGCGCTTCCAAGAAACCGCCTGCTTGTGCCTCTAACAACGCCCCTTGCGTTGTCCCGACAACGGCTTTCAACCGTTCTGCCGAGATTTCCTCCTGCAATGCCGTCATTTCGGAAAACCATGCCGATTTTGTTTCGGCGGGGATCGGGTCCTCCATTTTTGCCGCAGGCGTTCCCTCGCGCGGCGAGAAAATAAAAGTAAATAACGAGGCAAACCCGACTTCGCGAATAAGCGACAAGGTTTGTAGGAAATCCTCGCGCTGTTCACCGGGAAATCCCACGATCACGTCACTGGTGAACGTAATGCCGGGCACTACCCGCCTTGCATACGCGATAAGATCCAAGTACTGTTCTCTCGTATACCGTCGGTTCATTTCCTTTAAAACACGGTTACTTCCCGACTGAAACGGTAAATGAAAATGCCGCGACACCTTTTCGCACTGCGCGATGGTGTCAAACAATTCCTTGGTCGCATCCTTGGGATGGGAGGTCATAAAGCGAATGACGAAATCCCCCGGTATTGCATTGATGCGCCTGAGCAATTCGGGAAACGTCACGCCGTGTGCTTCCCCCTTGCCGTAAGAATTCACGTTCTGACCAAGCAACGTGATCTCCTTATAGCCCTGTCCGACAAGCTCGCGCACCTCTGCCAAGATCATTTCGGGATCGCGGCTGCGTTCACGGCCGCGCACGTACGGCACAATACAGTAAGTGCAAAAATTGTTGCATCCATACATGATGGATACGAACGCCTTAAACCCGCCGTCGCGCACCGTGGGAATCCCCTCGGCAATCACGCCGTCACATGACGGGATCTCCACTCGGCGGCGCTTTCCGAGGAGTACGCCCGCCATCAGTTCGGGCAACCGATACTGCACGTGTGTGCCGAAAACAAGCCCCACAAACGGATAGCTTTTGTAGATCTTTTCGGCGATATGCTCTTGCTGCACCATACAACCGCATAAAGCAATCAATAGGTGCGGTTTGCGCCGTTTTAAGGCCTTGAGCGCCCCGACGTTTCCGAACACGCGATCCTCTGCGTGTTCTCTGACCGCGCAGGTGTTAAACAGAATAAAATCCGCCTGCTCCGGTGTTTCGGTAAACCCGAAGCCCATCTGCGCGAGTAATCCTTTCATCCGCTCGGAATCCGCCACGTTCTGCTGACAGCCGTAGGTGCGCACGTAGGCAAGCGGCGCACTTTCGGCGCACCGCTGCTCGTAAAAGTGCCGTATTTGCCGGATAAACACCTGCTGTTGTCGGAGTTCTTCCGGCGAGATGATGCGAATGTCAGACATGCTTTTCCCTCGCTAAATTACAGATGTTTTCATTATATCAAATTCTGCTCACTAATTCAATCTTTATTTCTTGCTAAAAATTACAAAAAGGTATTTATTTTTGCGTGCAAAACCAATATAATAATAAGTAACGAGGAGGGATTCCCATGAATCAAACAATACTGCCCGGTGTTAAGTGTGTACACTTTGTCGGCATCGGCGGCTCGGGTATGAGCCCGCTCGCCGAGATCTTACATTCGCTCGGCTTTGCGATCACCGGCTCAGACGTCAACGAATCGGATAATTTAGCACGTATGCGTCGGTTGGGAATCCCTGTGTTCATGCCGCAAAAAGCGGAAAATATCGGCACCACCGATCTCGTCGTCTACACCGCCGCCGTGTCGGCAGATAATCCCGAGCTGGTTGCCGCAACCGAGCGTGGCATCCCGCTGATGGAGCGTGCCAAGCTGCTGGGTGCCTTGTCTCGCTGTTTCCCTCGCACCGTCGCGGTTGCAGGCACGCACGGCAAGACCACCACCTCATCTATGGTATCCCAAATATTATTACAAGCCGAACGTGACCCATCGGTGTTCATCGGCGGCAGATTGCCGCTGATCGACGCCAACGGTCATGCAGGTAAATCGGACGTATTCGTGTGCGAAGCGTGCGAATTCAAGGATCATTATCTGGAAATGACACCCGCTATTTCCATTCTTCTCAACGTGGATGCCGACCATCTGGATTATTTCGGTTCACTCGATAACGTTATCGCTTCCTTCCGTCAGTTTGCCACGCAAACGACAGGCACGTTAATTATCAATAAAGAGGATGAAAATACGCGTCGCGCCGTCGAAGGACTTTCGCATGCCGACGTCGTGCGGTACGGCTATTCACCCGATTGCGACTGGTATGCACAAAACGTATCGGTGCACGACGGTGCCTACGGTTGCTACGACCTGTACCACAACGGCGAAAAAGTCGCCGCGATCTCGCTCGGTGTCCCCGGCGAGCACAACGTATTAAACTCGGTCGCCGCTGCCGCCGCCGCGCATCTGTGCGGCGCCACCGCAGAGGAAATCGCCGCAGGTCTTGCCGCCTTCCACGGTGCCGGCAGACGCTTTGAGTTTTTGGGCACGGTAAATGACATCACCATCGCAGACGATTACGCGCACCACCCCACCGAGATCGTTGCCACCTTAAACGCCGCCAAGGCAATGCCGTATAGCCGTGTGTGGGCGATCTTCCAACCCTTTACCTTCTCGCGCACCGCGCGCCACCTTAACGAGTTTGCCGAAGCCCTTTCCATTGCGGACGAGGTAGTCGTCAGCGATATTATGGGCTCACGCGAAACAAACGAATGGAACGTATCGTCAAAGCAGATCACCGATCAGATCGACGGTGCACACTACCTCGCGACCTTCGATGAGATCAGCCACTTTGTTGCGGAAAATGCCAAGCCGCACGACCTTATTCTCACTATGGGCGGCGGCGACGTGTACAAATGCGCCCGCATGATAAAAGCATTACTGTGAAATTAACAATGCAAACAGCCCCTTGTTGCTACGGCAACAAGGGGCTGTTTTTTATGAAACTATAATTCCGGAATAGCAATAGATATATCCGCCTTTGAGGTACAAGTCCTTTAAGGCGCGTTGTAAATGCGTTTCCTCCGGCAAATCCTCATACGAATCAAAACGACCGAAAAACACGTTCCCGAAAATATGCATACCATCGCTCCATTCAGGAATACACACGTATCGCTTTTGGAACTGTGTTATTTTCGCTTGATCGCCTAATAATTTGCCCAGTTTCGGATCCAACAACCACGAAGAGCAATACACACGATTCCCTGAAAATTCCGGGAACCGTTCTTTCACCAAGCGGCGTGCGGCAGCGATCGCCTTATCGGTTGCTTCGGTCGAAATATCAGAACGACTGGGAATATGCATACTCAAACATTCATCACCCGGTCGCAACACACACTCCCATTCCGCTTTGGCAAAAGAGCGTTCGGTCGGCTCCACTACACCGTCTGTTACCGCGTAGCCATAATAGTAGGCATCGTCCTCACTAAAATGACAAGTAAATGCATCCGTGTCATCCTCATAGCCTGCTGAGCCGATCATCTGCGCACCACTGGGATGATACGTACCGTTACACATCAGCGGTACAACACGACCCGTTGCTTTCTCACGCAGATAAACAGCACGATTGGGAAGCGTTTTCAGTTGGAACTGTAATCCCCCAACGTTGAAGATTTGAACCTTGGTAAAAACGGTGTCCCACGTGTAAAACGACGTGTTGATACCCGGCGTTCCCGTGCGATTTTCAACCGCTGACAACGAGGCCCGAAAAACGCAAAACAAGCTCCTTATCTCATCCTCGGAAAACCCCCGTTTTCGATACTCGGCAAGCGCATCAGGAATTTGTGCCAGCACAATATAAAACGGAAGCATTGAGGTGAGCACCGTACCGTCGGCCACAGGGACAGGAACCGAGCATGCCTGCGTAAAATCGCCCGCTTTGGCAAACGCAACCGCTGTTCGTACCCATGCACTGTGTGCGGTACTCCCATTGCATTGAATGGCGCATTCCTTAACCACGTCATAGTAGTCGCCGAACAAACGATATTCACGTTGCAAGTTATCAATCAGGGAAAGATCACAGGCAACACTTTTATCTTCTGCATAGTAAAAATTCGCCATTTTTTCAGGATACGTTTTAACACCTATCGCTTTTGCTACTTCCGCAAACGTCATATTGATCCCCCCTTACGGTGCTGCCGTCAACTCCAACGAAGAAACCA
>JAZNRA010000118.1:0-1736 GCA_045590415.1 Acutalibacteraceae bacterium
CCGGAGGGGTTTTTAGTATGGGATGCGACCCTTGCCCACGTTCTGTAAAAAACGGCGACCGCGTCTTTCGACGCGCTCGCTGCTTTTTTGTTTATCTGCCTTCGGGCAACATGCGGTAGGTGTTGACACGCTGGTTCAGCATGCAACGGGAGAAGCACTCCGCATATTCCGTGCCGCACTGCTTTCCGCGGAACTGGTTTTTGGCGTGGCTCGCCCCAAACGCATCGTTGCCGGTGTGCGCGCTGAGCCAACCGTACTGGCTTTCGTGGCATTTGAGCGCTTCCGTCTTGAGCCCAATGGTATCGGTAATATCAACGTATTCCGTGGGACGGAAATCGCTGATGCCCTCCGACTCCATGTAAAAAATGGCAGGAACCGTTTCCAACACCGGGTACTTGGTCTTATAATTCGGGATGGTGGCGATAAAGCTCGCATTAAAGGCAAGCAGCGAGGTCTCGGTATGGTCACGCATATAATCCTCGTGATACTGTGTGAAGATCATATCGGGCTTGGTGTAACGAATGACGTCCACCAGCTTGTCAATGGTGGCACGGTCGTTGGAATCAACGTACAAATCGTAAACACCCAGATTAAAATACTCTTTTGCACCGATGGCTTTTGCCGCCGCTTCCGCTTCCTTCACGCGGATCGCCGCGATCTCATCGGGCTCTAACGTCATCGAGCCGCCGCTGCCGTTTGTGATACCGCAAACGTACACCTCATCGCCGCGCGCCACACAACGTGCCAGCGTACCGAAGCAACCGAATTCCGCATCATCGGGATGACAACCAATCGCTAATACTCGCATCCTAGATTCCTCGCTTTTCCTTAAAAACTTCGCTTTCATCATACTCCCATTACTCGGCAAAGTCAATATTGACTTTTGGGGTTTTTATTGTAAAATAAAAGTATAAATCTATCTAAAAGGAGTGTCGAATCATGTCCAAATATGCAGGAACTCAGACCGAGAAAAATTTAGAAGCCGCTTTCGCGGGCGAATCGCAGGCGCGCAATAAGTACACCTACTTTGCCTCTGTTGCAAAAAAAGAGGGCTACGAGCAGATCGCCGCGCTGTTTTTAAAGACCGCCGATAACGAAAAAGAACACGCCAAACTCTGGTTCAAAGAATTGCAAGGCATCGCGGGCACCGCCGAAAACCTCGGCGCCGCCGCAGACGGTGAAAATTACGAATGGACCGACATGTACGAGGGCTTTGCCAAAACCGCCGACGAAGAGGGCTTCCCGGAGCTGGCCCGCAAATTCCGTTTGGTCGCCGCTGTCGAGAAGCATCACGAGGAGCGCTACCGCGCCCTGCTCAAGAACGTTGAAACCGCCGCCGTGTTCGAGAAGAGCGCCGTGCGCGTATGGGAATGCCGTAACTGCGGTCATTTGGTGGTCGGCACTGCCGCTCCCGAGCTCTGCCCCACCTGCGCCCATCCGAAAAGCTATTTCGAAGTTCACGCTGAAAATTATTAAGTGCCGAAAGCGAGCCGAACGGCTCGCTTTTTTCTTTAAAAAAAGGGCTTGACAGCGCCGTATAAAGCATGTTAAAATCGTCTCAACCGATAGAGGCGCATCGCATCATCAGTATTTACCGTTCACAGCCCGCCAAGGGTGCGGTAGAAAAAGGGGTGCGTTGCCGAAGGCGAAGCGTGGCACCCTTCGTTCTGGCAGTTGGCAATAAGAGGTCACCTGTTGTCGCAGCAATGCGGAGAGCTATCCGGCAAAGGCGTATA
>JAZNRA010000119.1:0-5055 GCA_045590415.1 Acutalibacteraceae bacterium
CAAACCTGTTCCCGGCGGTTTTTTTGCCGATCGTTTTATGCCCGCTGTTTCAGTTGGTGTAATAATAAAGAATAAAACCCGCACCGCCTAACGTGGCGGTGCTGATTTTTCATTGTTTATCGGGAGTTTCAATGGTGCCGTTTTTCTCCTCAAATTCGCGAATACACTGACGTATCAAATATAAAATCTGTCCGTTTATGGAACGATCTTCCGATTTTGCGACATAGCGGAGTTTTTTGTGTAAACCCGGTTCAATTTCAATTCCAAGGTGCTTATTATCCTTATTTCTCATATCCTTCACCACAAAAACATTAGATTTAAGTATATTTTAAGTTTATTTTGTGGTACAATGTTGAGAGTATACTTAAATCAAGTATACTAAATTTAAAAGGCGGTGAGAGATATGGTTTGTACATTTTTTGGACATCGGGATTCGCCGGAAAAAGTTAAAACGGTGCTTAAAACAGTGCTAGTGGATTTGATAGAAAACAATGGCGTGAATGAGTTTCTGGTGGGAAATCAAGGTGCATTTGACCGTTTCGCAATAAATGTGTTGAAAGAATTGAAGGAGGAGTATACAGACAAAATTCGCTGCATGGTTGTTTATGCTTACACACCTACCGAACAGAGCAAAGAAAAAGAGATGGAAACGATATATCCGGAAGCTGTGGCAACGACATCGCCAAAATTTGCTATAGACCGGCGCAATCGGTGGATGATTGAAAAAGCCAATTATGTGGTGACGTATGTGACAAGCCCGGTAGGAGGAGCAGCAAAATTTAAAAGTTTAGCCGAACAAAAAAATAAAACCATTGTAAATTTAGTGGAAAAATAAACGAGAAAATGCTGCATAAAAAGTGTTGACAGGTGGCTTATCGTATGCTATACTAAGCGTTGCCGCTTGTTCCGGGCGGTGTTTTGTCGTGCGACAAAACACCACAAGCACTGTCGCCCGAGCGCAGCGAGTCTATAGAAAAGGCAGGTACAAAGTATGTACGCCATTATTGAAACCGGCGGCAAGCAGTACAAAGTGCAAAACGGCGACGTTTTGTTCATTGAAAAGCTGGATGCAGCCGAAGACACCCAGGTAAAACTGGATCAGGTTGTGGCTTTGCACAACGACAAGGAACTGAAGATCGGTTCCCCGTATCTGAAGGGCGCTTACGTGGATGCGAAAGTCCTGAAGAACGGCAAGTCCAAGAAGATCACTGTGTTCACCTATCGTCCTAAGAAGGGCAGCAAGCGTGCCATGGGTCATCGTCAGCCCTACACCAAGGTGCAGATCGAAGGCATCCATGCCAGAGCGCCCCGCGCTCCCAAGGCGGAGGCACCCGCAGAGGAAGCATGATTTGTGCGAAAATGCTGACACGGAACGGGTCACTGTGCGGGTTTGACGTGCAGGGACATTCCGGATCGGCGGTATCCGGTCAGGATATCGTGTGTGCGGCGGTGTCGTCGGCGGTGTATATGGCGGCCAACACGCTTACCGAGATAAGCGGTTGTGCTTGTGATATTCGCGAAGCAGACGGATTGCTCACGTGCACGGTGCGCCAAGCCGATACCTCAAAAGCGCAAGAAGTGCTCCGCGGCCTTCACATTCATTTGCAGGGGCTTTCTGCCCAGTATCCCACATTTATTACGATACAACTTACGGAGGTGTAACGATATGTTGAAGATCAACATCCAGCTGTTCGCCCATAAAAAAGGTATGGGTTCCACGAAGAACGGCCGTGATTCCGAATCCAAGCGCCTGGGCGCAAAACGTGCAGACGGTCAGTTCGTGCTCGCCGGCAACATCTTAGTTCGTCAGCGCGGTACGCACATTCATCCCGGCCAGAACGTTGGTATTGGTTCGGATGATACCTTGTATGCCAAAGCGGACGGTACCGTTCGTTTCGAGCGTATGGGTAAAGATCGCAAGCGCGTGAGCGTTTACGAAGTCGAGCAATAAGCAGTTCGAAAAAGCCCTGGCGAAACCGCCAGGGCTTTTTTTATAAAAAAGACTACCATATTCGGGCAGTTTTGTGGTAGACTAAAAGCAACGAAGTATTAAAGGAACGAAAAAGTATGTTTATTGACAAGGCAGTTATCCGCATCAAAGCCGGCAACGGCGGCAACGGTGCGGTATCCTTCCATCGTGAAAAATACGTGGCGGCGGGCGGTCCTGACGGCGGTGACGGCGGCAGAGGCGGTAACGTCGTATTTGTGGCGCAGGACGGCAGTAATACTCTGTCGGATTTTCGCTACAAGCGAAAATTTACGGCGCCTGCAGGCGAAAACGGCGGTGCGAAGCGCTGCTTCGGAAAAACCGGAGAGGATCTGATCATACCCGTGCCGCGCGGTACGCTTATCTACGATAACGAAAGCGGCCGACTGATGGCAGATATGTCGGGTGACGAGCCGTTTGTGGCGGCGAAAGGCGGCAGAGGCGGTTGGGGTAATTCCCACTTTGCCACGCCGACGCGGCAGGTGCCTCGTTTTGCCAAACCCGGTGTACCGGGCGAGGAGTTTGAGGTGCGATTAGAGCTGAAACTATTGGCAGACGTGGGATTGGTCGGTTTCCCGAACGTGGGGAAATCCACCTTGATCTCGGTCGTCAGCGAAGCGAAGCCGGAAATTGCGAATTATCATTTCACCACCATCACGCCGGTGCTCGGCGTGGTACGTGTTGCTGAGGGCGCGTCCTTTGTGATGGCGGATATTCCCGGTGTTATTGAGGGTGCGAGCGAAGGAGTCGGGCTCGGTCACGAGTTTTTGCGGCACGTGGAGCGTTGCCGTTTGCTGGTGCACGTGGTAGACGTGGCAGGCAGCGAGGGCCGCGATCCGCTGAGTGATTTTGATGCGATCAACCGCGAATTGGAGCAATTTAATCCCGAACTTGCCAAATGCCCGATGTTGGTGGCGGGAAACAAATGTGATCTTGCCACCGACGAGCAGTTGCAGGCGTTTGAGGATGCTATGCGTGAACGGGGGCTTGAATATTTCCCCATGATGGCGGCGATCGCCCACGGTACGAAAGAATTAGTCGACCGCTGTGCGGCGAAGCTTGCCGAGCTGCCGCCCATCCGCACGTTTGAGGCGGAGCCCGTTCCGCTCGCCGAGGCGGAGTCGCTTCGCGACCGTTCGGTACGCATCGAAAACCACGGCGGCGTGTTCTTTGTGGAAGCGGAGTGGTTGCTCAAGCTGTTACAGACAATTGATTTACAGGAGCCGGACAGTCTGCAATATTTCGAGCGGGTGCTGCAATCCAGCGGCGTGATCAGGCAGCTGGAAGAAGCCGGTGTGCAGGAAGGCGACACGGTCAGTATTTACGATCTCGAATTTGACTTTGTGGTGTGATGGAGGAGAGTATTATGGACCGGCTTTGTCCGATGGACGTGGATCTGCACGGAGTAAGCCCGCTGAACCTGGCGTTTGTGGGGGACGGCGTGTATGATCTGATGGTACGGGAACGGCTGGTATGTCTTGCTAACCGCCCGAACAAGGAACTGCATCAGTTAGCGGTACAGCAGGTGCGTGCCGAAGCGCAGGCGGCGGCGCTGGACCGGCTGTTGCCGACACTTTCCGAAGAGGAAGCGGCGGTTTACCGACGCGGCAGAAACGCGCATACTTCTCGATCCGGCGGAGATTATCACAAGGCAACAGGGCTCGAAGCGTTGTTTGGATATTTGTATTTATCCGGTCGTGTTGACCGTGTTCGCGAGTTGTTCGCGTTGATTGTTGAGGGGGAGACACCGTTTGAAACGACCTGACTTTCGTCAGGATGTTAAACGATTTGGAGTAGACGTTGTATATTATATAGCAGGCAGTTTGTTATATGCCGTTTCCGTCAACTGTTTCAGTGCGCCGAATCAGATCGCACCCGGCGGAGTGGTGGGTGTTGCCACGATGATCCATCATGCGGTGCCGACGGCACCTATCGGATTTACCATTTTGGTTTTGAACATTCCGCTGTTGGTGGCGGCGTGGCTGTGCATCAGCCGCACCTTTACCGTTCGCACCTTGCTGTGTACGGCGCTTTCCACCGTGGTGATCGATGCGCTTGCGCCGTTTTTGCCGATATACACGGGCGACATGTTTTTGGTGTCCGTGATGGGCGGTGTGCTGTCGGGTGTTGGATTGGGACTTATTTTCCTGCGCGGCGGATCAACCGGCGGAACGGAGATCGCTGCACGGTTATTGGAACGGCGGTTTCCGTACGTGCCGGTAGGTCGGCTGATGCTGACTGTAGATGCCGTGGTGATCGCGGTCTCGGCGTTTGTTTTTGAAAACGTAGAAAGCGCGATGTACGCGGTCGTGCTGACCTTTGTCGCCTCCACGCTGATCGATGCGTTGGTGTACGGTGGGGCAGGCGGCAAGCTGGTGCTGATCTTCAGTAAACGGCAGGAGGAGATCACCGCCGCCGTTTTACAGACCATTCACCGCGGAATCACCAAGCTGCGCAGCCGCGGCGGGTACACGGGCGAGGACAGCGAAGTGCTTTTGTGTGCGGTCCGGCGAACTCAGGTGTATCCGCTTCGACGGTTGGTTGCTGAAATCGATCCTGCAGCGTTCATGGTGATCGCTTCTGCAGAGGAGGTTTTGGGAAAAGGATTCGGGGCGATAAGATAGAGTGAGATGTCGTTACAATAAAAATTTGTAAAAAAGCGAAAAAAGCCATTGACAAATCCCTCAAATATGAATACTATTTTCATAGAGAGTTTAAACAACAGTAAGATTCTTAGGAGGAACAACGTATGGTCTTTGAAAAGCTCAGAACAATTCTCAGCCAGCAGTTTGACGTTGAGAAGGATACCATCACACCGGAAACGAACATTATGGAGGATCTGGGTGCAGATTCTTTGGATGTTGTGGATATGCTGATGTCGTTAGAAGATGAATTCGACGTAGAGATCCCCGATGAGGAGATCGAGAAAATGCGCACGGTCGCTGAGGTCGTGGCGTACATTGAGGAAAATAGTTGATAGTATAAAAAGCACTCCGTGGCAAAAAACGCCACGGAGTTTTTTGCGTAAATAAGCGACCCGCATCATCCTGGACTGCTACCAGAAAAAT
>JAZNRA010000120.1:0-3500 GCA_045590415.1 Acutalibacteraceae bacterium
GGTGCGTGCTCAATCGCCGTTTGAAGCTGGGAGTGTGGGATTACAGTAAACTACCCGCCAATCTCAACGGACAAGTCTGTTTACTTTACAGCGTTTTGTGGGGCGGATTGAGTTTGCTGGCATTGCCGGTATATCATCGAATGAACAAAAAAAGCAAGGTCAGTTGACCTTGCTTTTGCAATGTTCGGATAACGGACAGATGCTGCATTTCGGTGAACGCGCCTCACACACCTCGCGGCCGAACAGTACCAGCCGATGGCAAAAATCATTGCTTTCCTCCGGCGGTAGAAGTTTGCGCAACTGATCCTCTACCTTGCGGGGCTCTTTGGTATCACACAGCCCCAATCGATTGGCGATACGGATGCAGTGCGTGTCGGTTACAACGGCACCCGGCATGTGGTAAATATCGCCGCAAATGAGGTTGGCGGTTTTGCGGCCGACACCGGGAAGTGTGGTTAACGCTTCAATACTATCCGGGACCTTGCCGTCAAAGCGATCCCGTATTTGTTGTGCGATCGCCACAATATCCCGCGCTTTGGTCTTGTATAATCCGCAGGAGTGGATATACGGCTCCACGTCCTCCGGTGATGCCTCGGCAAACGCTTCCAGCGTGGGAAAACGCTCAAACAGCGCCGGTGTGACCAGATTTACGCGTGCGTCGGTACATTGTGCGGATAAACGCACGGCAACGAGCAGTTGTAAGGGATTTGCCGATTCCAACGAGCATTGCGCGCCGGGATACCGTTCTTTGAGCTTTTCCACAGCGAACAACGCCAATTCCTTTTTTCTCATGGTTCTCACCTCGACAGTACCAGTGTATCATGTCGAAAATTCGGTGTCAACGTAAAAAGACACTTGCATAATAATGGAAAAACAAGTATCATAATAGGCAAGGTGGTGATGGTATGGCACCGTTAGCAGATCGGATGCGCCCGAACACGCTGGACGATATGGTCGGTCAACGGCATTTGCTCGGTCCGGATAAAGCGCTCCGTAATATTATCGAATCGGGCAAGATCCCGAATCTTATCTTTTACGGCCCGTCGGGTGTGGGGAAGACCACGCTCGCGCGGATCATTGCGCAGCGCACGTCCATGCGTTTGCATAAGCTCAACGGCACCACCGCTTCTACCGCCGATATTCGTGCGGTGTTGGAGGAAGTGGATACCTTTGCCGGTGCCAACGGCATTTTGTTGTATTTGGACGAGATCCAGTATTTCAATAAAAAACAACAGCAGACACTGTTGGAGCATATCGAAAACGGTAATATCACGTTAATCGCCTCCACCACTGAAAATCCGTATTTCTATGTATACAGCGCTATTTTAAGCCGTTCCACGGTGTTTGAGTTCAAAACCGTGGAAGCGGATGAAGTCGCCGATGCGGTGCGCCGCGGATTTGCGTTTTTGGCGGAAGAACAGGGGCGGCAGATAACGGCAGACGATGAGACCGTCATGTGCATTGCACAGGGCTGTGGCGGTGACGTGCGCAAATCGCTCAATGCTGTGGAACTCAGCGTACTGGCTACCAAACCCGATGAAAACGGCGATCTGACCGTTACCATAGATACTGCCCGCGAGGTCGCTCAAAAAAGCGCCATGCGGTACGACAAAGATGGCGACGAGCATTACGACCTGCTTTCCGCTTTTCAAAAATCGTTGCGCGGATCGGATGAAAACGCCGCGGTGCATTATTTGGCACGTTTACTTGAAGCGGGTGACCTGCCGTCGGTATGCCGCCGCTTGGTGGTGTGTGCCGCCGAAGACGTAGGGCTTGCTTATCCGCAGATCATTCCCATTGTAAAAGCGGCGGTGGACAGCGCGTTGCAGGTCGGCTTGCCGGAAGCGCGTATCCCGCTTGCGGATGCGGTCATTTTGGTGGCGCGTGCGCCTAAATCTAATTCGGGCGAAGCGGCGATCGATGCGGCGCTTGCCGACGTTCGGGCGGGGAAAGCCGGTCCCATTCCGCGATGCTTGCAGAACAAGCATTTCGACGGCGAGGATGCCGCTCAAAAAGGCCAGTTTTACAAGTATCCGCACAGTTATCCGCATCACTGGATAAAGCAAGAGTACTTGCCGGATGCTTTGAAAGATGCCGTGTACTACGTGCCGGGAGAAAATAAGACCGAACAATCCTTTGAAGATTACTGGATGAATATTAAGAAATAAGCTGAAAACAGGAAAAATCGGAAGGTTTTTCCTGTTTTTTTGCGCTGATTCGCCAAATTTCAGAAAAACCGCAAAACGTATTGACATTATAAGTAAAAATCGGTATATTGATATAGTTGTTATCACACGATGGCACGCATCTTGGCACAACCAAAAGCGATATGAGGCATCGCCGCAGCCGCGGCATTTTTTTGACGGCTGTGAAAAACCCTTTGCGGAGGGCGTTGCTCAAAGTATCGCGGTTTCCTTCCATGAGGTACATGGGAAACTTTTGTATACGGCGTGATGCTGTATATACACCGCAAAGGGGGATGCTGTTATGCACACAAAAGAAATCATTACACTCAAGGACATTACCGTTTCATTTGACGGGGAAAAGGTGTTGGATGGGTTAAACCTCAACATCTCTGACGGAGAGTTCGTCACGCTGCTGGGTCCGTCCGGCTGCGGCAAGACGACAACGCTGCGCATTATCGGCGGCTTCGTGTTCCCGGACAGCGGCAATGTCTTTTTTGACGGTAAAGACATGACCGGCCTGCCCGCACATAAGCGTCAGGTCAACACCATTTTCCAACGCTACGCGCTGTTCCCGCATCTCAACGTGGAGGACAACGTGGCGTTTGGCATGCGCGTACAGCGCAAGGATAAAGCGGAGATCCGTGAAACGGTCGATCACATGTTAAAGCTTGTCAACTTGGTTGGCTTTAATAAGCGCCGCATTGACACGCTTTCGGGCGGTCAGCAACAGCGTGTGGCGATCGCGCGTGCCCTTGCCAACAATCCGCGTGTGCTTTTACTGGATGAACCGCTCGCCGCATTGGACTTGAAGCTGCGCAAGGATATGCAGGTGGAACTGAAAAACATCCAAAAGAGTCTGGGTATTACCTTTATCTACGTCACGCACGACCAGGAGGAAGCGCTCTCGATGTCGGATACCGTGGTGGTGATGGACAACGGTAAGATTCAGCAGATCGGTACGCCGCAGGACATTTACAACGAGCCGCAAAACGCTTTTGTGGCGGATTTTATCGGCGAGAGTAACATTTTGGACGGCATCATGCACGAGGATTATTTGGTGGAGTTTTTTGGCCGAAAATTCCGTTGCCTGGATGCGGGCTTTGAGAAAAAAGAGCCGGTGGACGTCGTTATCCGTCCCGAAGATATTGACATTGTGGAGCCGGTGAAGGGACACCTGACCGGTACCGTTACCAACGTCACCTTCAAGGGTGTGCATTACGACACCATTGTGGATTTCAAGGGCTTTAAATGGCTGATTCAGACCACCGATTACTACCCCGAAGGCTCGGTCATCGGCATCGTGCTGAACCCTGA
>JAZNRA010000121.1:0-6086 GCA_045590415.1 Acutalibacteraceae bacterium
TCCATTTCATAGGTAAAGATTTCTTCAAGCGACAAGGGGAGTACGTCTAACAACACGGGGGAAAGGGCAGATAATTGTGCCACCGTTTCCTCGCGGTCACCGCGCACGATGAGGTTGGCGACGGAACCACGCTTGACAAAATTCAAAATGTTCAAAGCGGCGAGATCTTCTTCACCAAACTCATGATTAAACGCGATCTGCACCTTGAACAGCGAAGTCTTCAAATTGCCGATATCGCTTTCCAAGACCAGTCCACCTTTATGCAAAAGCGCCAGTTGATCGCACGTATCCTCCAATTCGCGCAAGGAATGGGACGTAATGATCGCGGTCGCGCCGCGCTCCAGCACGTCCTCACAGATCAGATTTTTCACTACGTTGCGCATGATCGGGTCAAGTCCGTCAAAGGTCTCATCAAAGAAAATGTATTGCGGGCGGGTGGAAAGCGCCAAAATGGTCGCCGCTTGCCGTTTCATACCTTTAGAAAACGTATTGATCGCTTTTTTGGGATCCAGATTAAACGTTTTGGTAAGCTTTTGAAATCGCATTCTGTCAAAATCAGGGTGAACCGCTGCGTATAAGTCTGCCATACGGTTCATGGACGAGCCGGCAAGGAAAAATAAACCGTCCGGCACGTACGCGATCTCGCGCTTTTTGCCGGGATTTTCATAGATGGGTTGCCCGTCGATGAGAACCGTACCGGCATCCGGACGGTACACACCGGTGATCGCGCGCAAAAAGGTGGATTTACCGGCACCGTTCGAGCCGACCATACCGTACACACAGCCCTCCGGGATGGTGCAGGAAATGCTGTCCAGTGCGACGAAATCGCCAAATTTCTTCGTTAGGTTTTGCGCCTGGATCATAAAGTTACACCTCTTTCTTTATAGATAGTATGAATACAATCGATGAGTTCTTCCTCGGGGATACCGGCAAGCGCCAGATCATCTGCTAATTGCCGCAACGAATCCAATTTCCGACGCATATGCGCCTGCAATACCTCGGCTGCGTTTTTGGCCACAAAGCAGCCGATACCGGGAACGGAATAGATAATGCCGCGCGTATCCAAATCGGAATAGGCCTTTTGGATCGTGTTGGGATTGATGGACAGCTCCAGTGACAAGCTGCGCACAGAAGGCAACTGTGAGTCCGCGGGTAACAGACCGGTCAGCACCAGCTTCTCCAGTTGCTCAATTAATTGCTCGTACACGGGCTGCCGTGATAAGGGGTCGATCCGGAACATACCTTTCCTCCTTTCGGGAAATGTTTACCCGATATAGGTGTACTATGTCGGGTAGTACACCTTGAGTATAGCAGACCCCTTGACGTCTGTCAAGGGGTCGTGGAAAAATTTTTCAGAGCGAAATGCCGTAGAGTGCACATGCGTTGTTAACGCCCAAGCGAAGCACTTCCTCGGTAGAGATACCGCGAATGTCGGCGATGGTCTCTGCCGTAAACCGAATCATGGAAGAATCACAGCGATGACCGCGGTGGGGAACGGGTGCTAAATACGGTGCATCGGTTTCGAGTAACAACCGATCTTTCGGCACCATCGCCGCAACTTCCACTAACTTGCGGGCATTCTTAAACGTGACCACACCGCCGATACCGATATACATACCGAGTTTTAGTACTTCTTTTGCCGTTTCAACACTCCCGGAAAAGCAATGTACCACACCGCGCGGCTTGTATTCTTTAAGCAAAGCTACGGTATCCTCGTGTGCCTCGCGGTCGTGGATGACGACCGGCAGATCCAGCTTGTTAGCCAGTTCCAGTTGACGGCGAAACCACGCTTTCTGCACCTCGCGAGGGCAGTATTCCTCGTAATGGTAATCCAGCCCGATCTCACCGATAGCAACGACTTTTTCATCTTTTGACAACAGCGCAAGTGTGTCTATGGCGTCGTTGGCAGCGGTAGCCGCTTCTTCGGGATGAATACCGACGGTGGCATAGAGATGAGGAAAGCGGTGTGCCAGTTCTATCGCCTTTTGCGAACTTTCCGCGGTGGTAGCGGCTTCGATGATGCCGCAAACGTCGGCGGAAAATAGGTTTTCTAATAGCGCATCGCGGTCCTCGTCAAACGAGCTGTCCAGATAATGTGCGTGTGAATCAAAAATACGCATACAACACCTCATAAAAAACAGGGCGCAGCCGCGCCCTGTTTTGTGTTAATGAATTTGAGCGCCGGGGTTCAGTCCGTCCACAAAAATGACTTTTGCGGCATCGCCGTCATCCGCGGCAAGGATCATGCCGCAGCTTTCAACCCCACACAACGTGGCGGGTTTTAAGTTCGCAACGACGATAATGGAACGGCCTTTGAGTTCTTCCGGTGTGTACCACAAGGCAATACCGGACGCTACCGTGCGGGGTGTACCGCTGCCGTCATCTAACGTCAGCTTTAACAGCTTCTTGGCTTTCTTGATCGGCTCGCAATCCACGATCTTGGCAACGCGAAGATCAATTTTGGCGAATTCGTCAATGGTGATTTCGGGCAAAAACGCCACGTTTTCCGCCGCTTCTTCTGCGGCCGCTTTTGCTTTCTGTTCGGCGGCGATCTCAGCCAGTGCCTTTTCCACGTCAATGCGGGCAAAGAGCGGCTCGGGCGTGCCGACGGTGTACGAATCAACAGCGCCGAAACGGAGGGCGTCGAGATCCAACGCGGTCACGTTCATCTGTGACGCGATCTTGTCTACTGTTTCGGGCAAGAACGGACGTAAGCAGGTGGCGAGAAGGCGGATGCATTCCAGTAGGTTATACAGCACCGTTTCCAGACGGTCGCGATCTTCCTCGTTTTTCGCGAGCACCCACGGGGTGGTCTCGTCAATATACTTGTTGCAACGCTTAGCAAGAGTGAGCACCGTTTGTGCCGCTTCCGCGTTGTGATAGGTGTCCATGAGTTCGGTATAACGCTGTACGGTTTGCGCCGCAACCTCCAGCAATTCGCTGTCGGTCTCGCCGCCGGCGACACCGTTTGCCTTTACCGTGCCGCCGAAATACTTATTGGTCATGGCAATACTGCGGTTGACAAGATTGCCCAGCGTGTTGGCAAGATCCGCATTGTAGAGGTTAAAGAAACTCTCGTAGGTGATGGTGCCGTCCTGCGCAAAGGGAATCTCGGAGAGAAGATAATACCGTACGGCATCCGTGCCGAATTTATCCGCCAACTCGTCGGCATACAGCACGTTGCCTTTGGATTTGCTCATCTTATCCTCACCCGACAACAGCCACGGATGTCCAAGCACCTGCTTGGGTAACGGCAGACCGAGCGCCATCAAGATGATGGGCCAGTAGATGGTGTGGAAACGCACGATGTCCTTACCGATCACGTGCAGATCAGCCGGCCAGTACTTGTTATACAGCTCACCGCTGCCGTCGGGATGATACCCGACACCGGTGATATAGTTAGAGAGAGCATCCAACCATACGTAGGTGACGTGCTTCGGATCAAACGATACCGGAATACCCCAGGTAAACGAGGTGCGAGATACGCACAGATCGGAAAGTCCCGGCTTTAAGAAGTTGTTGATCATCTCGTTGCGTCGGGAATCCGGCTTGATGAAATCGGGGTTTTCCTCGTAGTATTTGAGCAACTGATCCTGATACTTCGACAAACGCAGGAAATATGCTTCCTCGCTTGCATCCACGACCTCGCGGCCGCAATCGGGACATTTTCCGTCTTTGAGCTGTGAGGGGGTGAAGAAGGATTCGCAGGGGACACAGTATTTTCCTTCGTATTTACCCTTATAAATGTCGCCCTGCTCGTACAATTTCTTGAAGATTGCCTGTACCGCCGATTCGTGATCTGCGTCGGTGGTGCGGATAAAGCGATCGTATGAAGTGCCCAGTTTATCCCAAACCTCTTTGATCTGTGCGGCAACGCCGTCTACGTATTCTTTCGGAGAAATACCTTGCTCCTCCGCATATTGTTGAATTTTCTGACCGTGTTCATCGGAGCCCGTCAAAAAATGCACATCGAAGCCCTGCATTCGCTTGTACCGCGCGATCATATCCGCAAGCACGATATCGTACGCGTTGCCGATATGCGGTTTGCGTGAGGTGTAAGCGATGGCGGTGGTGATGTAAAATTTCTTGTTTTCCATGGAAATGGCCTCCTTTTTGCATACACCATCTATTTTAACAGATTTTAGTAAAAAAACAAGCATTTCTTCACCGACTTGCTTTTTTTCTTAAAAACCCGTATAATACAACCGCATCGGAGGTGCTTATGAGCGAGATGAAGTTTACCGTCCCGCCGGAATATGACGGGGAATCGGTACAGACCTTTTTGCGGCAATGCCATGGCTTTTCGTGGCGCATGGTCGTGCGGCTCAAACATACGGAAAACGGAATTACGGTAAACGGACAACTTCGCCGTAGCATCGACCGCATCCGCGTCGGCGAAGAACTTACGTTGCGCTTGCCGGAGGATGCCATCCGCGTGGAAGAAGCAGATCTTCCGCTGAACGTCGTTTACGAGGACGATTCGCTACTTGTGGTGGACAAGCCGCCGTATTTGGCGGTACATCCCTCGGCGTTTAAGCCGGAACCGACGCTCGCAAATGCGGTGGTCGGTTATTATGCAAAGCACGGACAGTCGCATGCCTTTCGGCCTACCAATCGGTTGGATCGCAACACCAGCGGATTGTTATTGACAGCCAAAAACGCTCACGTCGCGTATGCGCTTGCTCATAAAGTGGACAAGACCTATCTTGCCATCGTTCTCGGAAAACTGGAGGGCGAGGGCGTGATCGATCAGCCCATCCGTATAAAAGACGGGTGTACCATTACCCGCGAAGTAGGGGAAGGCGGCAAGGAAAGCCGCACGCACTATAAAGCACTCGCCACCGACGGTGAGATCAGCTTGGTACGGTTGTGGCTGGAAACCGGCAGAACGCATCAGATCCGCGTGCACATGTCGTGGCTTGGATTCCCGCTTGCAGGGGATACCATGTACGGCACGGACGAAACCGTCTTACCGCGGCATGCCCTGCACTGCGCCGAAATGGCGTTTACACACCCTATGACGGGTGAGCGGGTGACACTTCACAGCCCGTTGCCGCCCGATATGAAGGAATGTCTTGTAAAACACGGCTTGGAGGTAACGGTATGAAACAGATCAAAAGCTTTCAAATCAATCACGATACTCTCACGGAGGGGTTGTATATTTCCCGAACAGATTCAGACGTGGTCACCTACGACCTGCGTTTTGTCCGTCCCAATACACCGCCGTTTTTGGAGACGGCGGCAATGCACACCATTGAGCATTTGTTTGCCACTTATGTGCGGAGCAGTGAATACGAGGATAAGATCGTCTATTTCGGCCCGATGGGTTGCCGCACAGGGTTTTATTTTCTCACGCGCGGTATGAAACACGAAGAGGTTATTCGTCTGACAAAGGAGACGCTTGACTTTATTGCCGATTTCACGGGAGCCGTTCCCGGTGCCACCAAAATTGAGTGTGGGAACTATTTGGAGCACGACCTTAAAACGGCGCGGAAATACGCCGCCGCTCAAGCGGATATCCTGCGTGAATGGACCGTGGAGCGGTTGCAATATCCCGCCTGATTTGCTTTTTCTAACGAAATGTGATACAATAAAGCAACTTGATGTAAAAGGAGGTGCCGGATAATGTGGGATCGCCAAAAGATAAAATCATGGTTTGAAACCATTTACGTGTTGTGCTTTACCGTCGGTGTGCGATCGATCCGGTGCCTCAAAGCATTGGTACGGTTTACCCGTTTGATATGGGCGCCGATCGCCCATACATTGCGACGCGCCTTGGATTGTCTTTTATTGCGCCATCTGCGCAGATTGTGGGCGGAGTGGCATCGTATTTCCAAGGATTACCGTTTGGCGCGCGAACACGTGCAGGAAACCGCACGTGACGATCGTCGCCGTGCCTTTTTGCAACTGTTAGCCATGCCGATAGTAGCGGTCCGCCGTCATCGCGGTGTATTCCGTGCGGTTCTCAACGTAGCACTTCCCGTACTGGCAACGGTGGTATTGGTGCTTACCGTACACTATTGGCTGGGTGCGGAATTTGCGTTGGCGCTCGAATATCAAGGCACCCCGATCGGCTATATTGCCGA
>JAZNRA010000122.1:0-13010 GCA_045590415.1 Acutalibacteraceae bacterium
ATGCTGGTGACGGGTACACCGATCTTTACGCTGTTACGTGCGTTGTGGAAGCCGGTCAAATCCACGAAAGAAACCTTGGAAAATGCCATGGAAGTTGCTATGGAAAACGGTGAACAGCAACGTAAAGAGGCCAGTATTGACGTAGAACTTGGTGCCGGATATCCCGATGAGGACACAAAAGATCCGGTAATTGTTGCGGAACCGGAGCCGAAGAAGCAGGATAAAGGGGAAAAACTGAAGAAAATTTCCAAGGAATTGTATGAGGAAACTCCCGAAAAAGACGAGGGAACTCCTCCCGAAGCCGAGGACGAAAAGGATTTACCGACAGAAAAAACGGTTGACAAAAAATCGGAAGATGACGCATATTGCTACCCGCCTTTGTCGCTGTTAAACGAGTCTAAATCCATGGATGAATCCGCCGCCGCGCGTGAACAGACTGCCACGGCAGAGTTGCTGATTCAAACGCTGAACGAGTTCGGCGTCAGTGCAAAGGTGATCGATATATCCTGCGGTCCCACCGTGACGCGGTATGAATTACAGCCGAGCGCCGGCGTGAAGATCAGCCGTATTACCGGCCTTGCCGACGATATTGCACTCCGCCTGGCAACCACAGGTGTACGTATTGAGGCACCGATCCCGAACAAAGCGGCGATCGGCATTGAAGTGCCGAATAAAGTGAGCGGCTCTGTTTGTTTGCGTGATTTGATCGGATCTAAGGATTTTGAAAATGCTAAAAGCAAGTTAACGGTTGCGCTCGGTAAGGATATCGGCGGCCAGACCGTGTTAGCGGATCTGGCAAAAATGCCGCACCTGCTTATTGCCGGTACTACCGGCTCCGGTAAGTCGGTGTGCACCAATTCAATGATCCAAAGCGTTCTGTTCCGTGCGCGCCCCGAGGAAGTTCGCTTGCTGCTGATCGATCCGAAACAAGTTGAATTTGGTGTTTACAACGGTATTCCGCATTTGTTGGTTCCCGTTGTCACCGATCCCCGCAAAGCTTCGGGCGCTCTTGGTTGGGCCGTTAACGAAATGCTTCGTCGCTATAAGCTGTTTGCCGAAAACAGTGTGCGCGATTTGACGGCGTATAATGAGATGGCTAAAGCCGGCGATACGTTTGAAGTCCTCCCGCAGATCTTAATTATTATTGATGAGCTGGCCGATTTGATGATGGTTGCCGCCAATGAAGTGGAAAGCAATATTTGCCGCTTGGCGCAAATGGCGCGTGCGGCGGGTATGCATCTGGTTATTGCGACGCAACGTCCGTCGGTTGACGTTATCACCGGTTTGATTAAAGCCAATATTCCGTCGCGCTTAGCGCTGACGGTGGCATCGGCGGTTGACTCGCGTACCATTCTGGATACCGGTGGTGCGGAAAAATTACTTGGCAAAGGCGACATGCTCTTTATGCCGGTCGGTTTTGCGAAGCCCATGCGTGTGCAGGGTTGTTTTGTTGGTAACCGTGAAGTTGAGTCGGTCGTTGATTTCTTGAAATCGACCGAAACACAACAGTACGACGAAGCGGTTATTGAAGAGATCAACCGTCAGGCAGAGGCGGCTGAAAAGTCCTCTAAATCTTCCGGTGATGCTGATGACGGTGTTTCCGGTGGCGGAGATGAAATGCTGCCGCAGGCGATTGAAGTAGTAGTCGAAGCCGGAATGGCGTCCACTTCTTTGCTGCAAAGACGATTGCGTTTGGGATATGCGCGTGCAGGCCGTATCATAGATGAAATGGAGCAACGCGGTATCGTCGGCCCTCATGAGGGAAGTAAGCCGCGGCAAGTACTGATCACGCGACAACAGTGGTTGGAAATGAATATGAATCGGGCAGATGACGACGAGGTAACCGGAGAATAAGCGTATGGCAAAACGAAAACATAACAGCAAAGCAACGCGGTATCGCAACCGTGTAACGCTGGCAAGTGTTGTTTTAGCGGTCATTGTGCTGTGCGTGTTGATTACGGTCAACGGCTCCCTTCAACTTCCGTTTTTGCCAACCTGGGACAGTCTGTACAGCGCCGTAGGGTTGCATGCTTCCACACCGCCCGAGGGGACCCTTCGGGTGACGGTGCTGGACGTTGGCAACGCAGACTGCATCTTGCTGCAAAGCGGTGAGAAAACTGCGCTGATCGACGCCGGTGAAAACAATGACGAGGATGAGATCCTCACCGCGTTAAAGAGTACCGGTGCTACCAAACTGGATTACGTGATTGCGACACATGCAGACGCCGATCACATCGGTGGTATGGATTCTGTCATTCGCAATATCCCCATCGAAACCTTTTTGATGTCGTTTATGCCGGAAGGCCATACACCAACTACGCGCACCTACGAGCGCATGCTGGAAGCAATGGCCGATTGCGATGTGATCCCTACCGAAGCCGAGCACGGTGCTGTGTATCCTTTTGGCGAAGCAACTATCACGATATTGAGCGGGTTGAGTGACTATACGGAAACGAACGATCAATCGGTCGTTTGTCTGGTCTCACACGGAGAAATGGATTTTCTGTTCATGGGCGATGCCGGCAAAGAGGTGGAACGTGAGATCCTCGACGCCGTTCCTACGCTGGACGTTGAAGTGCTCAAGGTTGGGCATCACGGTAGTTCTACCTCCGGCGACGGTAATTTTATCCGCAGTGTGTCTCCGGATATTGCGCTGATCACTTGCGGATATAACAATTCTTATAATCATCCCCATTCTGCAACGCTGCAAACACTTAAGCGTAATGCAGTCGAGGTGTATCGCAGTGACCTGAATGGCGAGATCGTACTCGCCAGTGACGGAACAACCGTCACGGTCGAAACGGAAAAAGAATAGGGGTGGAGTAACGTGTGGTATGCTATTGATCGTTTTGAAGGCGAGCAAGCAGTACTGCAGGATGATAACGGTGTCTGCCTTGTTGTTGATAAGACTCTGTTGCCATCAGACGCGGTGCAAGGCGATATACTGACGCGGTGTGACGGACACTACCGACACGATCGCACCAATACCATTGCACGGCGCGACAAAATCTATCGTCTTGAGCAATTATTACGGGGTAAAAGTAAAGGAAAGGATGCGTAAGTATGAAAAAAATTTGGGCGGTTTTAGCCGGTGCAGCTGCAGTCACAGCCGCAGCAGTCTATTTCAACAATAAGAAAAAGCAGAACACCGTGCTTGTTTCACAGGAGTTTGATGAGGAATCTCCCGCAAAAGACGAAGAAGAGTCCACTGCTGAACAAGAATGAGTAACGAAGCATTTTCCCGCACAGAGCAGCTGATCGGCGCCGATGCGATGAAACGGTTGTCAGCAGCGCGCGTTGCCGTTTTCGGTATCGGTGGTGTCGGCGGCTATGTCGCAGAAGCGCTTGCGCGCAGCGGTATAGGTGCACTGGATCTGTTTGATAACGACACGGTATGTGAAAGTAATCTGAATCGCCAGATCATCGCCTTACACACCACCGTCGGTCAATATAAGGTAGATGCCATGCGTGCGCGTATTGAGGATATTTCACCTTTCGTTAAGGTGCAAACGTACCGTTGCTTTTACATGCCGGACAATGCCGAAGAGTATCCGTTCGACGGCTATGACTACGTGGTGGATGCCGTGGATACCGTTACGGCAAAACTGACGATTATTGAGCGTGCCAAAGCAGCGGGCGTGCCGGTCATCAGCTGTATGGGAACAGGGAACAAATTAGATCCGTCGCAACTGAAAATTGCGGACATTTCTCAAACGTCGGTTTGTCCTCTTGCTCGCGTAATGCGCCGCGAATTGCGTGCGCGCGGCATCACCCACGTCAAGGTCGTGTATTCGACAGAACAACCTAAAAAGTCGGATGCTGCCGTTCGTACCCCCGCGAGTATTGCCTTCGTGCCCGCATCGGCAGGGCTGCTGATTGCAGGCGAAGTTGTTCGCACAATAGGAAAAACAGAAGAGAGCTGAATGCGTGAGCATTCAGCTCTCTTCCGTTTTAACAGGTACAATGATCGTCGCCTTTCGGCGGGAAGAACTCATCAACCGGGAAACACATCTTTTTAAACATATCGCAAGGATTTTCGGTGTTCGGGCAGCACTCTTTGGTAGGCATACAGAAATCATAGATCGGAATCAGCATTTGCACGTTTCGAATGAGTTGAACGATGGTAAATATCCCCAGGGTGACAAGGACAACCTTTTCGGTGTCATTGTCGACGAAACACCCGCCGAAATGCTCGCATACGCTAACCGGAATGCTGGATGCACAGCAATCGCAACGGCAGCCACAGTTGCATTTTTCAACCAAACGTGCCGACAGAACGACCGGCTCCGCAACCTGCACCGTGCAACGCGGCATATTCCGCGTCGGCATTTCCTGGCGGTCACGATGGTCGGGACAGAATTCACTGGTGAACACCTTCACGTTTCCCTCGCTGCCAAAGAGAATGACCTTTTTCTGGAATACGGCAACACCGTCGATCAGACAGCAACCGGAACCGTGACCCGCGTACACCTCTACCGTTACCTTGAAGAAAAAGGTGAGGTCGCAGGAATAATAGTCGCGATTAAAGGGGAGAGCTTCCACGTCAATGTAGGTGGATAGGACTTCTGCTTTTTTTGCTCGGATACTGACAGCGTGGTCGATCACCATCTGATCGCGCTCCGTGAAAAATACGCGCAGATCTTCTAAACAATCTTTATCAGAACAGGAATCGTATACACGTCCGGCATCCACACAAACGGCTTCTTTACATCCGCTGTTTTGCATGTACTTGTTGTTATCAGCCATTAAAAATCCTCCTATGTCTATGATGATAGGGGGTGCCATTACTACAACGGTAACCCTTCACTGCCATCATATGACACGGGAGGTTTTGTGTGCTATGCTTTTTCGTCCGGCTCTTCAATGGTGTCGGGGATACCCAACGCCTGGTTTACCAACGCTTGCAGTTCCGGATGTTGCCGATATGCATCGATCAACAAAATTTCATGGTCGGTCAACGTCGGTCTCGGCAGTAACGAGATCGGCGTTCTATCGCGCAGCACGTGATGCGTCTTATGTCCTTTGCCGAGTTCTTGCAGAGGATCCGATGCGTTGTGTCCCAAAAGATAGTCCAAAGACACTTCAAAAAATTCCGCAATCATTTTGGCAATTTCCATACCGGGCTTTGTATCGATGCCTTGCTTGTAGTTTTTATGCCAGTGGGAAACTAAACCCTTGCTAAACCCAATTTCCTCACTTGCTTTTGAGGGGGAGATCCCTTTATGCGCGCAAAGCACCTTATATCTTTCATAAAACATGCCCGCACCTCCAAAAAAAATAAATAAACGCTTGACAAGTTCAAGGAATTGCTCTATAATGTAGAAAAAGAACAATGTTTTGAACTTTCTGACTGACTACATGGTATATAAAAATATCATACCACGAAACAGAAACGGATTCAACTATCTTTTTTTAGGAGGGTAAATGATGTATCGATATCAACTGTTTGAGGAGGAACAGCATACACCGGAAACGGGGCGGTATCGCACATACGGAATTTGCGTTCTAAACGAAGCGGAAGAAACGGTAATGCTTCTTTCGGATATATCGACGGATTTTCAAACGGTATCGGATCTTGCCGATCGCTGCACAAGAGGGGAGTTAGCACCGGAGCACCTGCGTGACGTGGCGCTAAACACAATACAGTAAAAAAGCCGCGCAGTAACAGTTACTGTTACTGCGCGGCTTTTATTATAACCGTGTCAGCTTGGCGAAGGTCGCCATCACTTTTTTCTGTCCCACCTTATCAAAGGTGATCGTTAAGAGGGTATCGTTGCCCATCGGTTGTACGGCTTGAATTGTACCGGTGCCGAACACCTTGTGGCTAACCTGTTCACCGACCTTCCATTGCTCAAGGGTGCCGTTGACAACGGGTTTGCTTGCTGAGATTCCACCGCCCGTATAACTCTTTTGAAAAGGTGCTTTCGGCGGAGCGGCGAACGTGGATGGGGGCGGAGTGTAGGATGAAGAATAAGAGGAAGCAAAGGAACGCGGCCGATAAACAGATACGTTTTCATGACGCTTTACCAACTCCTCCGGAATGTCTTGTAAAAAGCGGGAGGGGCGATTGCGCGTGGTAGAACCGTATAACAGACGGCTTCCGGCGGTTGTGATAAATAATTCCTGCTTAGCGCGTGTGAGCGCCACATAGCATAAACGGCGATCTTCTTCCACTTCCTCCGGTATAAACATAGTTTGTACGCCGGGGAAGATGCCGTCCTCAAATCCGGGGAGAAACACCACGGGGAACTCCAAGCCCTTAGCGGCGTGCATGGTCATCAGCACCATGGCATCCGCACCGGCATCGTAGTTGTCAATATCGGTCATGAGAGCGTTTTCTTCCAGAAAGCCCGCAAGCGTCGGTTCGGTATCCTCGCAGGATTTTTCATAGGATTGAATGGAAGAAGCCAACTCGTTGAGATTATCCACACGATCCGCCTCGGCATCGCCGGCGGCCTGCCACATGGCAAGATAGCCCGAGCGTTCCAGTACATTGGCATATAGCTGATGTAACGAGATCTCGCCGCTTTCCGCCTCGTCACGCAAGGCGTTCATCATCTGAACAAAGGGGAGAATCTTATTGGCTGAACGGCTGAGATCTGCATAGGTATCGGCGGCAGACAACACCTCGTATAGCGAGATTCCCTGCTGGTCCGCAAGGAGTGTTGCTTTATCAATGGTGGTATCGCCGATTCCGCGCTTTGGCTCGTTGATGATACGCTTTAAGCTTACACGATCGTCCGGATTGTTAATAACACGCAGGTAGGCGATCATGTCACGTACTTCTTTGGTGTCGTTAAAGCGGTGACCACCGATGATACGGTAGGGAATACCGCTTTTCACCAAAGCACGTTCGATCGCGTTGGATTGCGCGTTGGCGCGGTACAGTACCGCCATATCACGGTAGCGGTAGTTACCGGTTGCCACTTTGTCAAAGACCTTTTGTGCGATAAAACGGCCTTCCTCGTCTTCGTTTTCAAGTGCATGCCATTGTAACAACTCACCTTTTGCATTTTGCGTCCATAAGGTTTTGCCTTTTCGGTTAATATTTTTGGCAATCACCGCGTTTGCGGCATCCAGGATATTTTGCGTGGAACGATAATTTTGTTCCAAGCGGATAACGGTGCAGTTCGGGAACTGATCCTCAAATTCCAAAATATTCTTAACCGTCGCACCGCGGAACTTGTAAATGCTTTGATCGTCGTCACCGACGACACAGAGGTTTTGACTTTTTTGAGCCAACAAACTCACAAAGCGGTACTGCGCGTGGTTGGTGTCCTGATATTCGTCGATCATCAGATAGTGATATCGATTTTGATATTTCTGCAGGACGGCAGTGTTGGTTTCAAACAACTCCACGGTTTTGCAAAGCAGATCGTCAAAGTCCATGGCATCTGCCTCATGCAAGCGCTTTTGATAGAGTGCATAACACTCCGCCACCTTCTTAAGACGGAAATCACTACCCGCCGAAACAGCAAACTCCTCCGGAGAAATCAGCGCATCCTTCGCTCGGCTGATCTCATTTAAGATCTGCTTGTGGCCGATCACGCGCTCTTCAATATTGAGTGACTTCATACACTCTTTCATAAGCCGACGGCTGTCATCGGTATCGTAGATGGTAAAATGCGATGAATACCCTAATGATTCACCGTCTGTGCGAAGAATACGTGCACAGAAGGAATGGAAGGTGCCCGCCATGACCTGTTCACCCTCGCTGCCCAACATGCAGGAGAGCCGTTCCTTAAGCTCGCCTGCCGCCTTGTTGGTAAAGGTGATGGCAAGAATGCGCCACGCGGGACACGGATCCACGGCACACAAACGAATGATTCGTTCATTGATTGGATCAATACCGTCTGCACAGCGGCGAAGAGCTTCCTCGTCTTCGGTAGTGAGAGCGGGAAGCACGTTGCTTTCGTAGGCGTTGCCGTACCGTACCATATTCGCGATTCGATTGACCAGTACGGTCGTTTTACCGCTTCCGGCACCGGCAAGAATCAAGAGAGGACCTTCGGTATGAAATACCGCTTGTTTTTGCGGTGCGTTCATACGGGAAAATTCACGCTCTAAAATGCGGCGACGTAGGGAGAGGAATGTTTGTGTATCCATAACGTTTGTCCTTTTCGATAAGTAAAGGCGGGGAGGTGAATCCCCGCCTTTAAGTTGTTTAACCGAATAATGTCAGCAATACGCCTGCAGCAACGGCCGAGCCGATAACACCCGCCACGTTCGGACCCATCGCATGCATCAAAAGGAAGTTGCTGGGATTTTCGCTTTGCCCGACTTTTTGCGCAACGCGCGCAGCCATCGGTACAGCGGAAACGCCGGCGGAGCCGATCAGCGGATTGACCTTGCCACCCGTAAATACATACATTAATTTGCCGAACAAGACACCGCCTGCTGTACCCATGCAGAACGCAATCAGACCAAGGCAGATGATTAACAGTGTTTTCGGTTGCAGGAATGTGTGTGCATTTGCAGTGGCACCAACTGTCACACCGAGTACAATGGTGACGATGTTCATCAACTCGTTTTGTGCGGTTTTAGTCAAACGCTCTACCACGCCGCTTTCACGGAACAGGTTACCAAGCATCAGCATACCGATGAGGGGTGCGGCACTGGGCAACAGCAACACGCAGATAATCGTAACAAAGATCGGGAAAAGGATCTTTTCGGTTTTGGAAACGGTACGTAGCTGCGTCATCACGACCGAGCGTTCCTTCTTGGTGGTAAGTGCTTTCATGATAGGCGGCTGGATGATAGGAACCAGTGCCATATACGAATACGCCGCGACGGCGATCGCACCGAGCAAATGCGGAGCGAGCTTCGAGGTTAAGAAGATGGCGGTTGGCCCGTCTGCACCGCCTATAATGGCAATGGAAGCCGCTTCTTGAGCTGTGAAGAGAATGTTAAAGTCCTCTGCAAAGGGAAGCAGTCCCAAAAGGCGAGCACCGAGGAATGTGATAAAGATACCAAGTTGTGCAGCGGCACCGAGCAAAAAGCTCTTCGGGTTGGAAAGAAGCGGACCGAAATCCGTCATACAACCGATGCCGAGGAAGATCAGCGGGGGATAAATACCGAACTTAACACCCTGGTATAAGTACCACAGCAAGCCACCTTGCTCGAAGTGTTCCCAGTACGGGATGATTGCACGAGCGGTACCGTCGGCCTCGCGTTCTACTTTATACAGCTTAGTGTCCAGCTTCAGAACCTCAACACCGTTCTCGTTTGTATAGATATACGCTTCATATTCATCCGAAAGGGTAACATAGTTTACGGAAACCGGATAGTTTTGTTCATATGTACCGTCGACGTAAGCAGCTAATTCCGCGTCGGTAAATTCAACCAGCGAGTTTTGCTGCGGATCCATGACGCCGCCAAGCGGCAGGTTAACAAGCAACATACCAAAGGCGATGGGGAGGAGCAACAGCGGCTCGTACTGTTTCTTGATTGCCAAAAACATCAGCACGCAAGCAATGCCGATCATGATCAGGTTTTTCCAACCGCCGTTTTCGAAATTGAATAAACGGGCAAAACCGGATTCTTCCCAAATTTGTGCAAAGGCTTCCCAAAAATTCATAGCGGCTCCTCCTTAAAACGGTTGCGTGTTTTCGGCAATGCCGGCGGCAGCCCAAGCGGGACGAACGCCCGTCCGTGCCGAAGCAATACGTCGAACGGTATATTGTTTTCCACCGTCTGACATGGCGGCAACGGCAGCGGCAATTACCGCAACAACTTCTTCAGGTATTCCGTCTTCTACCACGGGTGCCGTTTTGGGGGACTGTGTGGGTGTGGAAACGAGTTGGGGTGTCGGTTCTTTTTCTTTGCCGCGGGCGACTGCACCGAAGGCCCAAAAGACAACGGTGAGTAATAACAAGGCAGCAAAGACCACACAAAAACCGATTAATACCGTCATACCGGCCTCGGATAACAAAGCCGAGGTGTCAACTACCGCGGTTATCAACGAATTCATACAATTACCCCATTTCTTTTAAAGGCGTAGCAGGATAAAACCACAATCTAACCCATATTAAAGCTTTATTCTAGTATAGCTCAAAGAGTGGGAAAATGCAACGATTTTACAGCAAAAAACGAAGAAAATCGGACAATAAACTTGAACTTATTGTGAGAGTGCAGTATACTGTTTAGAAAGAGGTGATCCTTATGAAATATATCGTATTATTGTGTGACGGCATGGCTGACCGTCCGTTTGAAGAACTGCAGGGGAAAACCCCCATGCAGTTGGCTGAAAAACCGAATATGGATGCTTTGGCGGCGTTGTCCGAGGTAGGAATGGTGAAAACCGTTCCGGACGGTATGGCTCCGGGGAGTGACGTTGCCAACTTATCGGTGCTTGGTTATTGCCCCAAAGATTGCTATACCGGTCGTTCCCCTCTGGAAGCGGCAAACATTGGCATTGAATTGGCTGACGACGATATTGCCTTTCGTTGCAATTTGGTGACCTTATCCGATGCGCCCGTGTACGAGGATAAAACCATGGATGATTATTGCGCGGGTGATATCCACACCAAAGAGGCGGACGCCATTATTAAATCGGTACAGGAAGCGTTTGGCGGCGGTGAATTTGATTTTTATACCGGAACGGCGTATCGACATTGCTTGGTATGGCACGGTGGAAAAACAAAGCTTGGTACGCTGACTCCGCCGCACGATATCAGCGGAAAAGTAATCGGGGAGTATTTGCCCAATCAGGCGGAAGCAGCGCCACTGTATGAGATGATGTGCCGCAGCACAGAGTTACTCCGCAACCATCCCGTGAACGTGAGTCGACGTGAAAAGGGTCTTAATCCTGCCAATGCAATATGGCTGTGGGGATACGGTAAGCGACCGCAGCTCCAAAAGTTTGAGGAGCGTTTCGGAGTAAAGGGTGCCATGGTATCCGCTGTCGATCTGCTCAAAGGCATTGCTCGTTTATCGGAAATGCAAGTGTGTGAAGTAGAAGGCGCAACCGGATATCTTGATACCAATTTTGCCGGTAAGATGGAGGCCGCGTTCGAAGCACTGAAAACCAACGATTTGGTATATATTCACGTGGAAGCGCCCGACGAGTGCGGTCACCGTGGCGAGCCGCAAAATAAGGTGAAAGCGATTGAGGAAATTGATCGTCAGATCTTAGGGCCGATCTTAGAGAAAATGAAAACGCTTGACGATGTGTCGATCATGATTTTACCCGATCACCCGACGCCGCTTTCCATCCGCACGCACTCTTCTGAACCGGTACCGTATTTGCTGTATCGCAGTAATGTAAAGCAAGATAGCGGTATCAGTTGCTTTACCGAAGAAACGGCGGCATCAACCGGCAACGTGGTTTCGGATGGCTCGGATATGATGCGTAAACTGTTAAGTTGATTATAATTTCATAAAGAAAACCCCGAAGGTATGAAACCGTCGGGGTTTTGTTATACGTTCTTATTTGAACTTTTTGCGAGCCACGTAGGTGGTGTGCAGGCAATGATGTGCTTTGTGACCGCCGATACCGTCATCAAAGAATTCCTCGTAGAGTTTCTTGATAACCGGAGATTCGTGGGACTTGCGCAACGTCATAGCTTCGTCCTGATCATACAAAGCTTTGGCACGCAGAGCTTTCAGATCGGTGAAGTTACGGACAGATGCGGGCTGGATGGGCTGACCGCCGCCGTTGACACAGCCGCCGGGGCAGCACATGATCTCAACGAAATGCCAGGGAGCCGTACCGCTCTTGATCTGATCCATGATATAGTTTGCATTGGCAATGCCGCTTGCGACAGCGACCTTCACTTCCATGCCGGCAATGTTGTAGGTGGCTTCCTTGAGGCCATCCGTGCCGCGCACTTCTTTGAATTCGACTTCTTTGTTGTCCTTTTCGGTCAACCAGTCGTTTGCGGTACGCAGAGCCGCTTCCATAACGCCGCCGGTTGCACCGAAGATAACGGCAGCACCGGTATCGTCACCCAAGGGAGCATCGAATTCTTCATCGGGGAGCAGGTCGAACTTGATACCTGCGCGGTCGATCATACGAGCCAACTCACGGGTGGTGATAACGTGATCGATATCCGCCACACCGGCAGCATTCTGATCGTCACGGCCGCACTCGAATTTCTTCGCGGTGCAGGGCATAACGGATACGTTAACGATATCCTTAGGATCAATGCCCATCTTCTGAGCGTAGTAGGTCTTAATAACCGCACCGCTCATCTGCTGAGGCGATTTGCAGGAGGACAGATGATCCAGCTGATCCGGATAATAGTACTCCGCAAATTTTACCCAACCGGGCGAGCAGGAAGTGATCATCGGGAGAACGCCCTTGTTCTGTACGCGTTGTACGAACTCGTTGGCTTCCTCGACGATCGTCAAATCAGCACCGAAGTTGGTGTCGAACACTTTGTCAAAGCCCAAGCGGCGCAGAGCAGCGACCATTTTGCCTTCCACGTTGGTGCCTACCGGCATGCCGAACGCTTCGCCCAACGTCGCACGGATGGAAGGAGCGGTGGTCACGACCACGTGTTTGGTAGGATCTGCCAATGCTTCCCAAACCGGCGTGGTGCTGTCGGTATCGACCAAAGCACCGGTGGGGCAGACGGCAACGCACTGACCGCAGGATACGCAAGGAACATCGCCAAGCGGTTTTTCGAACGCACAAGCGATGTGTGTATCAATACCACGATCGTTGGCACCGATAACCGATACGAACTGCTGGCGGCAAGCCGCTACGCAGCGGCGGCAGAGGATGCATTTGTTGTTATCGCGAACCAAGTGCGCGGTGGACTTATCCAGCTCATAGACCGGACGATCACCGTCAAACTTGCCGCTGTCCTCAACACCGTAATCTTTGCACATCTTCTGCAGTTCGCAGTTGGTGGAACGCTCGCAGGACAAGCATTTCTTCTCGTGGGTGGAGAGGATCAGTTCCAACGTGGTCTTGCGGGCTTTCTGCACGCGAGCGGTGTTGGTCTGGATCTCCATACCTTCTGCAACGGGATACACGCAAGCGGTAACCAGACCGCGAGCACCGG
>JAZNRA010000123.1:0-5355 GCA_045590415.1 Acutalibacteraceae bacterium
TAACCGATCCCACACAAAACGACCTCGACGAAAACTCGTCGAGGTCGTTTGTTTTCACTTATTTTTCAATCGCTTTCATTGCCAGTTCCACACCAAGTTCAATGCACCGTTGGCAGGATACGTGTCCTTTTTCCTTAATTGCCGAACAGACGGCTGAACCGCCGCACGCGGCGGTAAATTCCTCACATAACGCCTTGCACAGCGCATAGGTTTCTTGCTTGGAAGCCGGTGCCCACAGATTGCCGTCGCTGTGTGTAAGCCCTGCCACAAAAATCGCACCCGATAACGCACCGCAGGTCTGCTCTCTGCCGCCCATGCCGGCACCGAAGCCCTCCATGGCACGCATGACGGTTTGCGGCTCCAGCCCCAGCTCCTCGGAAAACGGCAACGCTACCGCTTGTGCGCAGTTATGCCCTCTGTCATGTAGGTCTTTTGCCTGCTCAAATTTATTACCAAACATCATACAGCAATTCCCCTTTTATATTCCGAAATGCTTGCGCAATACGCTTTCCACACTCTCTGCCGTCGGCAGATCACCGAATCCCATGCACAGCGAATCCTTCATACGGTACGCATGCCCCACCGCGCAAAGCAGCGGAATATCGTTCTCGCCGTCACCGAATGCGATCGCCTGCTCGGGCGATACACCGAATTTCTGCATCACCACGCGCGCCGCCGCACCTTTATCCGCACCCGCGGCAACCAGCTCGGTCGTGCGGTCGTTTTGATACGCTACCCGAAACGACTCGTGCAGGTCGGTGACCGTGCCGGTGGGCAATTCCACTTTTAAGTAATCCTCGGGAATCTCAAACGGCGTATGCACGCGTTTGCCGTTCACCGGGGTATTTCCCACGCAGTAGATGTGCTCGCGCCCGTACACGGCACCGCCGCCGTAACGCTCAAGCAGTTCCCGCGACTTGCATTTCATCAGCCGCTTTTTATACAGCACGCAGTTTTTATGCATCACGAGCGCGCCGTCCATACAGAGAAATACCAGCCGATAAAACAGCGGCCCGAACAAGGCACGCATCTGCCCGTACGGTCTGCCCGTCGCGATCACCACCGTGACACCGCGATCCAGCAACCGGCGCAAAACCGTCATGGTATCCTGCGGGATTGCCTGTTCGGTTTTTTTAAGTAATGTCCCATCGATGTCACAAAACACCATTCTCGTCATCTTATTTCATCTCCACGATCGTCACACCTGTCTCGCCCTCGCCGTATAACCCTAAACGGAACGACTTGACACCGGGGCACGATTTCAAATGCGCGTGCACCGCCGCACGCAGGGCACCGGTACCTTTTCCGTGAATGATCGTCAAGCGATCTAACCCGCCGAGCCGCGCATTATCCAAAAATCTATCCACTTCCAATAACGCTTCGTCGGTGGTTTGCCCGCGCAGATCGAGTTCGGTCTGTGCACGACGGTCGGAACGCGACACGTCGGTATACACACCGCCCTTTGCCTTTGCGGCGGGAGCGCTCTTCTTCTCGATCAACCGCAGATTATCCAAGCTCACGCGCGTGCGGATGATGCCCGCCTGCACCTCCACCGTACCGTTTGTATCAGGGAGCGCCGTTACCACGGCGGACTTATCAATATCCACGATCAGCACCTCATCCCCGACCTTCAGCGGTCGCGGTAACTGATACGCACCGCGCGCCTTGTGAGTAACGGGATCAATGCTATCTTCCAACTTATTCAACTGACTGCGCAGCTGCGACCGCGCAGCTGCGGCTTTTTGGGAAAACTCGGCGGAGTTGCGTTGTTTGCGCAAGGCATCTAACTCGGCAATAAGCTCCTCCGCCTCGCGGCGGGCGCGTTCTACCACGCGGCGTGCCTCGTCGCGGGCATCGTCCAGCTCGCGCTCCTTTTGTGCTTCTAACGCGGCAAGCTTCTCGCTCGCCTGCTCGTTGGCGTGCTGCGCCGCCCGCGTTGCCTCCTTGGCTTCTTTGAGCTCTGTTTCCAAATGCAGCCGCTTTTCTTCCAGGACCACCACAACGTCTTCCAAGCGGCGGTCATCACCCGACACGAGCGATCGTGCCCGCTCTACCACCGACGGGTCCATACCCAGCCGCTCGGTAATGGCAAACGCGTTGGACCGTCCCGGCACACCCACCATCAACCGATAAGTCGGCCGCAACGACTCCACGTCAAATTCGCAACTGCCGTTTTCCACGCCCTCGGTCTGGATCGCATACGCTTTCATCTCGGCATAATGCGTCGTCGCCGCCACGCGCGCGCCCTGCGCTCGCAAGCGCTCCACGATCGCCGTAGCCAGCGCCGCCCCCTCTACGGGATCGGTACCGGCACCAAGCTCGTCGAGCAATACCAAACTATGTTCATCCGCTTCATCCAAAATGCGGATCAGATTGGTCATGTGCGCCGAAAACGTCGATAAGGACTGTTCAATGGACTGCTCGTCCCCAATATCGGCAAGCACCGTGCGGAATACCGATACCGTACTGCCGTCGCGCACCGGCGGCAGCATACCGCACATGGTCATTAAGGTCAACAGCCCGATCGTTTTCAGCGTAACGGTCTTACCGCCCGTATTCGGACCGGTAATCACCAGCGTATCAAAACTGCCGCCGAGCTCCGCGTCGATCGGCACCACTTTTTGGGGATCGATCAACGGATGCCGCGCCTTGTTCAGCAGAATACGTCCGTCATCGGTCACCCGCGGAACGGACGCCTTCATCCGATACGCAAGCCGCGCTTTCGCAAAGATCAGATCGATCTCGACGAGCACGGTATAATCGTCAATGATCGCGTCGGCAAACGAGCCCACTTCAGCGGATAATGCCGCGAGTATACGCTCGATCTCCGCCGCCTCCTGCGATTCCAGCACCTTTAATTCGTTGTTTGCTTCCACCGCACCCATCGGCTCGATAAACACGGTTGCCCCCGACGCGGAGGTGTCGTGTACCAGCCCCGCAACAGACGAGCGGTGCTCCGCCTTGACCGGCACCACAAACCGCCCGCCGCGAATGGTCACGATCGGCTCCTGTAACGCTTTTTGCGCTGTCTGCGAGTGAATCAGTTTATCCAATTGGTCCCGCACTTTGGCGGATGCCGCCCGCATCTTGCGGCGAATGGTATAGAGCTCCGGTGACGCGTTGTCGCTGACCTCGTCCTCCGATAACACCGTGGTGCGAATGCGCTCTTCCAAAAATTTATTGGGGGATAACGACGCAAACCGATCGTCAAGGCACGTGCTCATTCCCTCACAATGCGCGTGCCATTCGCAAACCGAACGAATCCCGCGCAGCGTACCCGCCACGCGTAAGAGCTCCGAAAGCGTGAGCATCGCTCCCGCCCCTGCGCGGCGCAACGCATTGGATACGTTTTTGACATCGCCAAACGGGGGCGCGCCGAATTTTGCCATCAGGCAAAACGCCGCGTCCGTTTCGTCTAACAGGCGCTGTACCTCAGAAAGGTACGGCGACGGCTGCAGAGCGCGCGCCGCCTCTGCCGCGTCCTCACAGGTTGCCTGCGCCGCCAGCAGTTCCAGCACCTTATCCAGTTCCAATGCACGGTAATGCTTGTTCATCTTTTCTTTCCTTATAAACTATGATAAAAATCCAACGTGTGAAATCCGCGGTTCAACTGTGCCAGCAAAAAGCGCTCCGCCGCCTCGCCGAGCGCCGCCGTATCCGCCTCGGGCAGAGAAAAGGCAAAGCATTTTTCAAACGGGGCGTACACAATATGTCTAAGTGCCGCCAACGCTCCCGCCGAAAGCAGCAGCGTATCCGCTCCGCCGTGCTGCTCGCAGGTCACTTCGCCTCTGAGCGGTGAAAACCGCGTACATTCCTCCGTACCGCATTGCGCACACTTCGCCGCCGCGGGCATGTATCCCGCCTTGCAAAGAAGCCGCAACTCGGTCACCGCCTTGATCTGCGGCACCGACCGCGTCCCTACGGATAAATAATGCAACGCATTGAGTAACAGCCGCAGTTCTTCCTCGGCTTCTTCCTCGGCAGGTGCGAGCACACCCGCAAGTTCACAAAAATACTGTGCAAGGGCGAGCTTTGTCAGATCCCCCCGCACCTCAAAAAACACCTGCAACGGTTCAGCATCGTCAACTATGTATTTTTCCCGCCCCTTATACAAGGATAAACGGGAATAGCACAATAACTGCGTGGCGCTGCCGTTGCGGTTTTTGATCTGTCTGGCCCCGCGCACCGACGCGCGGATAACACCGAGATCACGGGTCAGCGCCGTCACGAAACGATCCGACTCGCCGACCGTATTATTTTCGCGTATGATCAGTGCGTCGGTCGTCAGTTTCACGCTTGTTTTCCTCCGCGTTTGCTACAGAATTTTCACTGCTCCCGTACACGTCTATCCCACAGTACCGCAGGTAATCGTGTACCTTTCCGGTCTTCTCAAAGGTTGCCCATAATTTATCCTGATCCATTTCCCGTCGCCTCCCTTATTCACTATTACTGTGAACAAAAGTAGGACGATCCATACATAGGAAAATTTTACAACCGATACCCGAAACCGTTTAACAACCCTTGACGGTTGCGCCAGTCCTCTTTCACTTTCACCCAGCACTGCAGATTCACGTGCGCACCGAGCGCCTTTTCCATCTCGGCGCGTGCGGCTGTGGAAATGCGTTTGAGCATCGCGCCTTTTTTGCCGATCACCATACCCTTGTGGGTATCGCGCTCGCAGAAGATCTCCGCGTCAATATCCAAAATGACACCGCGCTCGGTTTCGCGTTCTTCCATGCGCTCGATCACCACGGCGATGCCGTGCGGGATCTCATCGCGGAGTGAAAGGAGCATCTGCTCGCGGAGAAGTTCTGCCGCTAACACCTTTTCCGGCTGATCGCTGATCGCATCGGCAGGGAAAAAGTGCGGGCTTTCAAAGGTGTATTTGGTAAGCTCGGCGAGGAGCTCCTCCGCCCCCTCGCCCGTCAACGCCGAGACCGGCAAGATCGCCTCAAATGCGAATTCCTGCCGCCAGGCGTCGATGCAGGTCAGCAAGGTGGCTTTATCCTCCACCGTATCGATCTTATTGATAACAAGCAACACCGGCAGCTTTTGAGCACGGAATTTTTGCAGCAGTTCGCGCTCCGCATCCCGCACGGCGGCGGTCGGCTCCACCACGAGCACACCCACGTCCACACCGGTCATCGCTTCACCGATGGATTTCACCATAAAATCGCCGAGCCGTGTGCGGGGACGGTGCGTACCGGGCGTATCCAAAAAGACCAACTGTACGGACTCCCGCGTCAGCACGCCCATAATGCGGTTGCGCGTGGTTTGCGGCTTGTCCGACACGATAGCGACCTTTTGCCCCACCAACGTGTTAAGCAGCGACGATTTCCCCACGTTCGGTCGGCC
>JAZNRA010000124.1:0-2125 GCA_045590415.1 Acutalibacteraceae bacterium
GACGTTGTTTCCATTACTTTGCTCTCCATTTCCAAACAAACAGCACCGCCGGCACAGCAGACAGCGCCAATAGAATCGGTTTGTAAATATGTTCCGCCCAATCGGCGATAATGGCTGCCCAAACCGTCGGCTTCCAGAAAAGCAAGACCGACACCGCCACCGCGGCGATCGCGGTGATGAGCACCGCACCCGCCGCCATATCCTTCGCGGCACCCGAAAGCGGATGCCGCTCGACGGAGATGCGGTCAATCGCCCGCTCTACGGCGGAATTGATCAATTCTGCCGTCAGTACACCGCCGATGGTCAAAGCAAGCAACGCCCCCTCGGCACGGGACAGCGAAAAGCGCGGCGCAAACAATAAGACATAAAACGCCGCCACCAAATGAAAGCGAAAATGCCATTCCTCGCGCGCACAGCGCCAAATGCCACGCACTGCGAAGCCGAAGCCCTTAATTATCTTCGAGCACATAACTACTCCCGCGGGGCAAGCCCACCTGCTTCATCACGGTTTCTTCCTTTTCGCGCATACGCACGGCCTCCATGCCGCCCTGCACGTGATCGTAGCCAAGCAGATGCAACATGGAATGTACGGTCAGATACCCCACCTCGCGGTTAAAGCTGTGACCGTAATCCTCCGCCTGCTTCGCCGCCTGCTCTAATGAGATCATAATGTTACCGAGCAGTTTTTCGCCGGTTTCGGGATGCTCGTCGTACACGCCGTTTTCCCCGAGCGGGAACGAGAGGACGTCGGTCGGCGCGTCGATGTTACGCTGTTCTAAATTCACCTGATGGATACGCTCGTTGTCCACAAGCGTCACGTCCACCTGCACGTTACCGTCCACGTTTTCGAGCTCCAACACCGCGTGACAGCAACGGCGGATCAGCATGCGAAGTCCCGTCGGGATCTTATACGCCTTTTGTTGGTTTTCAATGTCTACCCGCAGTTTTTTGAGCATTCCGAGTCCTCTTTTCTTCCTTGTTTTTCTCATAGCGTTCATACGCTTCAATAATGCGCTGCACCAACTGGTGCCGCACCACGTCTTTTTGCGTAAAGGTACAAATGGATACGTCCTCCACACCCTTTAGTACCCGCATGACCTCGCGCAGACCGCTTTGCTTGCCGGACGGCAGGTCGATCTGCGTAATGTCACCGGTCACCACCATCTTGGAATTAAAACCAAGACGCGTCAAAAACATTTTCATCTGTTCGGGGGTGGTATTTTGCGCTTCGTCCAGGATCACGAAACTGTCGTCCAGCGTGCGACCGCGCATATACGCGAGCGGCGCGATCTCAATGTTGCCGCGCTCCAAGTATTTCTGATACGTTTCGGTGCCCAGCATATCAAACAACGCATCGTACAGCGGCCGCAGATACGGGTCCACCTTGGATTGCAGATCCCCCGGCAAAAAACCGAGCTTTTCGCCCGCCTCCACCGCCGGACGCGTTAAAATAATACGGTTGACCTGCTTGGCGCGGAACGCTTCCACCGCCATCGCCACCGCCAAATACGTCTTACCCGTACCGGCAGGACCGATACCGAGCACCACGGTATTCTCGCGAATCGCTTCCACGTATTGCTTTTGCCCCAAAGTCTTGGGCTTGATGGGACGCCCTTTGGCGGTAATGCAAATGCTGTCGCCGGTAAGCGCAGGCAGCTGATCGTCCGTTCCCTCGCTGACAAGCATCAGCACGTACCGCACGTTCTGTTCGGTCAACTGCTCGCCGCGGTTAAGAAGCTGCAACAGCCCTTCGATCGCGCGCGTGGCCCTGGCAACTGCCTCCGGCTCACCGCTGACCTTCAGATCGCTGTCGCGGCTTAAAATGGCAACGCCAAACTGCTGCTCGATCAAGCGAATATTCTCATCAAAATTGCCGAACAGTGCCACCGCCTGCTCCATGCGATCCACGTTGATGATCTGTTCTATGACTTCCGCCCCCTGTGTTGTCCCTTTTTACTATTCTGTCATTATACCACAAAAAATTTCAGTTGTCATTAGGAAAAATGGCAAATTTTCTTATTTCACACCAAGGGGTTCACTCCGCCCGATGGACTCCAAACACGTATACGTGCCGATAAGTGTCCAACCGTTATCGGTTTTTTGCTCGGTCACGGCTCCCGTTTCG
>JAZNRA010000125.1:0-1658 GCA_045590415.1 Acutalibacteraceae bacterium
AGTAAACTCATACCTGTTCCCATTCTGATCGGTAAACTTATTAAGCCCGACACCCTGCCGAGCCACCCACGTATGCTTGTTGTAAGCCACTGTATCACCCCTTTATATCTCGCAAATATCCGTGCGCGTAATGTTAATCACAAGATTGTCGTTTTTATCGATATTAACCGTAGTCCGCGCCAGCATCGTTCCGCTGTCGGCCGTTCCCGACGCATCCGCACCGCCGAATACGCCGATCTCGCGTATCACGAAATTGGCTTCGTTCGTCTGCAGTGACACCGCCGTTGTGACCGTGCCGCCGCTCTCGCTCTTCTGCGTCAGCTGTTTTCTGAACTGTTCCGCGCCGAGCTTTGTTTGTGCCGCCGTAGCCGCCGAGCCGTCTGTGCCGAACGCAAAATATTTCACCGCCAGCGCGTCGAGCGGACCGTTAAAGTCGCCCATCAGCATCCGGGCGCGTACCGTGCGGTTTATCTCGGTGAGCTGATTTTTAATATGCATCCGTCCGATCACCGCGCCGGTTGCGGCGTTTACTATCTCAATGTCGAATCTGCCGCACATCATGCAGCTGTTTGTCATACCGGGTATACCTCCGTATCAAGTGATATCGGCGCAAACAATGCACCGCCTTCCGCCGCCGAATCGACCGGGAAGAATGGGTAAAGCGTCATTGTGCTGTAACTTTCGCCGTATTTTATCGTTTCCGACACAAGCGAATTTTTCAGCACGATATCGTCGGCGCGAATGTTGAGCGCACGAACGTTTTTGCGTAAATCGGCGAGTATTTCGCCGTAGGACTTCATGTAATCTCGGTTTAAGAACCGTAACCACACCTTAAGCCGTTTTGCCGCGTCCTCGCTCATGTCGGCATAGTAAGCCGAAAGCCGCCGTTCTGCGATGACATAATCGCCCACCATTCCCCATTCGGGAAGATTGATCGTGATCTTCGTCATCGGTTCTGTGTCTTCAAGTGTTATACCGCGCTTGTACAGCTCCTCCGACGGTACCCACATCGTTATTTCCTCGGTTGCCTCGCGGTATTTGTCGAGCAGTGACAACGCCATCGCCACCGCGTCAGCCTGCGACCGTACGCCGGTTACGGTGTTGACTATCTCGCGTTTGCCCGACGTGCCGGTGATCGACGCGATCTCGCTTATTTTTTCGAGATTTGACATCGAAACGCGGATGGGATATATGCCGATGTAGGTTATCGCGACCGTTTCGCCGCCGCTCAGAAAGCCCGAGCTTGTGTTGTAAGAAATGGTTTTCGAGTTGTACGCGAATGTGAAATAAACGTTTGAATCGCCGTAGTCAAGCCCCGCAACGCCGACGCGCTCCGGCTCGACCGCCACACCGTTTACCGTGATCGTCGGTCGCTCGTTAAGCCCGAACGACACATTGAACGTGTTCGCGCCCGATGCATCGTATATGAACCGCTCGGTCTGCGGCAGTGTGGTATTCGTCGCGCCCGAAACATACTGTACGGTGCGCTGCTTGTACTCTTTTGTGATGATCTGCCAGTCCGTACCGAATACATTGCCGCGGTCAACAGTCACCGGGAAGTGCTTGAATTCCGACGACACCGTAAAGTTGAATACACGCTGCGTGGTGATCGTCCACGCGGCGTTCGCAAGCTCGGCAAGCTCATTCAGTGCGTCCTG
>JAZNRA010000126.1:0-8486 GCA_045590415.1 Acutalibacteraceae bacterium
CACAGAACGACATGGCTACGATCCGACTTCACGGCCGCAGAAGGCACCATCGAGTGCAAGTTCTGGGGCTTGGGCGGCGACGGTACGGTTGGCGCGAACAAGAACTCCATCAAAATCATCGGTGACCACACCGACAAATACGTGCAGGCATACTTCCAGTATGACTCCAAGAAGACCGGCGGTATCACCATTTCGCACCTGCGTTTTGGCGATCAGCCGATCAAGAGCCCTTACTACATTAACAAGGCCGACTTCGTGGCTTGCCACAACCCGTCCTACGTTATTAAGGGCTATAAGATGGTTAACGACGTCAAACCCGGCGGTGTCTTCATGATCAACTGCCAGTGGTCGGCAGAAGAGTTGGCGGAGCATCTTGATGCGGAGGCCAAGCGCTACATTGCGAAGAACAACGTGCAGCTCTACACCATCAACGCGATCGATCTCGCAATGCAGATCGGTATGGGCAAACGCACCAACACCATTCTGCAGTCTGCGTTCTTCACGCTGGCAAACGTTATGCCGCAGGAAGATGCGATTCGGTATATGAAGGAAGCGGCAACCAAGTCCTATTCCAAGAAGGGTATGGACGTTGTCGAAATGAACCACAAGGCGATCGACGCCGGCGCTACCGCGTTCGTGAAGATCGACGTGCCGGCTGACTGGGCTACCGCTGAAGATAAGTCTGTTGTCGAGACCGAGAACGGTCCTGCCAAGTTGGTGAAGATGGTGGACAACATCATGAAACCCGTGGGCAAGATGGACGGCGATTCTCTGCCGGTTTCCGCGTTTGTGGATCATGCTGACGGTACCTTTGAGCAAGGTGCTTCCGCTTATGAGAAGCGTGCGGTTGCGGTTCTCGTTCCCGAGTGGGATGCCACCACTTGTGCAAAATGTAACAAGTGCGCCTTCGTTTGCCCGCATGCAACGATTCGTCCGTTCGCCCTGAACGAAGAAGAAGTTGCGGCTGCTCCGGAAGCTATGAAGAAAGCTCCGAAGCCGGTTATCAAAACCAATTACACCTACACCATGGCGGTATCGCCGATGGATTGTATGGGTTGCGGCGTCTGTGTCGGCGTTTGCCCGACCAACTCCCTGAAGATGGTATCCCGCGAGTCGCAGGATGCACAGCAGGAAGTGTTCGATTACTGTGTGGCTAAGGTTTCCGAGAAACCGGAGATCCAGGGCAACACCGTTATCAGCAGCCAGTACAAGCAGCCCTTGCTTGAGTTCTCCGGTTCCTGCGCGGGTTGCGCCGAGACCGCGTATGCTCGCTTGATCACCCAGTTGTTCGGTGACAGAATGTATATCTCCAATGCGACCGGTTGTTCCTCCATCTGGGGCGGTCCTGCGGCTACTTCGCCGTACACCGTCAACAAGGACGGCCACGGTCCTGCATGGGCGAACTCCTTGTTCGAGGACAACGCCGAGCACGGCTTCGGTATGTACCTCGGTCAGAAAGCCATCCGCGCCAGCTTGATCGAGCAGGTTGAGGAAATGGCAAAATCCGAGAAAGCATCCGAGGAGTTCAAGGCGGCTGCCGAAGCTTACCTGAGCACCGTCAACAACGGCGCTGAGAACACCAAGGCCACCAAGGCATTGGTCGTCGAACTGGAAAAAGCGGCGGCAGAAGGTTGCCCGACTGCTCCGGCTATTCTGGAGAAGAAAGAGTATCTGTCCAAGAAGTCCGTCTGGGTATTCGGCGGTGACGGTTGGGCATACGATATCGGCTTCGGCGGTGTGGACCACGTCCTCGCTTCCGGTGAAGATGTCAACATCATGGTCTTCGATACCGAGGTGTACTCCAACACCGGCGGTCAGGCCTCCAAGGCCTCGCAGATCGGTCAGGTGGCACAGTTTGCCGCTGCCGGTAAAGCGATCGCCAAGAAGAGTCTTGCGGAGATCGCGATGTCCTACGGTTACGTCTACGTGGCACAGATCGCCATGGGTGCTGACATGAATCAGACCATCAAGGCGATCGCGGAAGCCGAGGCGTATCCGGGCCCGTCCCTGATCATCGGTTACGCTCCCTGTGAGATGCACAGCATCAAGGGCGGCATGGTCAACTGCCAGGCCGAGATGAAGTAGGCCGGGGATTGCGGTTACTGGAATATGTTCCGCTTCAATCCGGCTGCCGACAAGAAATTTGTTATCGACAGCAAGGAGCCGTCCACCAGCTATCGTGACTTCATCATGAACGAGGCGCGTTATTCCTCGCTGACTCGCTCCTTCCCCGAGCGTGCCGAGGCGCTGTTCACCGAAGCCGAAGCGGCTGCCATGAAGCGTTACGATCACTTGCTCAAACTGCAAGCGCTCTATAACGAATAATCCTTCACAAATCACCCGCTCTGCCGAGTTCGGCAGGGCGGGTTTTGTTTGGTGCCTTTAGGCGTGGAAATAACCCCCCAGTTCTACTGGGGCAAGATAAAAGAGCGGAGCAAATCCTTGCCTCCCCTTGTCAGGGGAGGTGGATTTTGCCGTAGGCAAAAGACGGAGGGGTAATCGTTGTTATCTCTCCCTCAGTCTCGCTGCGGCTCGGTCCACCCGCGGTAGTGAATGACAGTCCACCGACTGTCATTCACTACCGCGGGACGTCGCTTCGCCACCTCGTCAGAGGGAGCCGAGAAAAAGCTGAGCACAGGACCCGTTTACGGGTGGTAGTGCGGGTGATGCGATAATAATGTTCAGTGCCCCTTTTAGGGGCTAAGCCGGTATCAACCTCTTCCAGGGGCTGTGCAAACCACCAGTTTACTGGTGGTTATGATTAACAAATTAACTCGCGACGAAAAATATTGCCTTTTTTCTCACTCCGTGATAAAATAATATGTCTGTATTTTTGTATAAGCGAGGAGAGTTATCATGGGAAAGAACTATTACCAAGTTGCCTTGGACATTCAAGAACAAATAAAAACCGTCGTCCTGGGAAAAGATGAGGTTATTAACAAGATTCTTGCCGCAACCTTGGCGGGAGGACACATTTTGCTTGACGATATTCCCGGTGTCGGTAAAACGACGTTAGCGCTTGCGTTTTCCCGCGCAACGAGCATGGACTATCATCGGCTTCAGTTCACGCCCGACGTTTTGCCTACCGACGTGACGGGCTTTACGATCTATGATAAGAAAACGGACTCCTTCCAGTATAAAGAGGGCGTGGCATTCTGCAATCTTTTCCTTGCCGACGAAATCAACAGAACGTCATCAAAGACCCAATCGGCGCTTCTGGAGTTGATGGAAGAAGGCAAGATCACCGTCGACGGTGTGGTGCACCCCTTGCCCGATCCGTACGTTGTTATCGCTACGGAGAATCCGATCGGCTCCGTGGGCACGCAAATGCTGCCCGATTCGCAGCTTGACCGCTTTATGCTGTGTGTCTCTATGGGGTATCCCTCCCTCGCGGATGAGGTGGCGATCTTAAAAGATAGGCAGGGCCAAAATCCGCTTGAATCGGTGCAGGCCGTTGCAGACAAAGACGACATCAAAGCGATGCGGGATATCGTTAAGGGCATCTATATGCACGATAAAATATACAATTATATTGCGGCTATTGCGGATGAGACCCGCAGAAACGAAATGTTTAAGCTCGGGCTCAGTCCGCGCGGAACGCTCACTCTTGCCAGAGTGTCGCGCGCCGTTGCCTTTCTGCGCGGCAGAGGGTTCGTTATTCCCGATGATATTGCTTACATATTCCGCGATGTGGCGGCCCATCGCATTGTGTTGAGCCCTAAAGCAAAAATCTCCGGCCTTTCAGTGGACGACATTTTGACAAGCGTACTTGAAAAGGTTCCGGTACCGAAGATGTCATAAGAGGTGACACGATCCACTCGAAACTGCCGCCAAGCGGTTGACGTCGGGTCTTTTCACCCTGTTCGATCTTGCAAGGCGCCAGCATTGCTTCACTCGAACAAACCTAAAATCCCTTGAAATCTCCTCGCTTTGCGGCCGCAGATTTTAAAAAGAGGCGATTTTAGTTCAGTCAAGGCAAAAACGCAGCGAATACTGCCGTGTTCGCGAGTATTTTAACGAAGGATGAGCGAAAAGTGCCCTTTTTAAAACAAGGTTTAAATGAGTCGCATCACCTTAAGGATGAGGACAGATGACAAAAGAAAAGCTTATTTATTTAGCAGTCGCTGTTGTTTCGGGCGTGTTTTTTGTCCTTTATCGCGACATGCTTGCGCTCGTTTTGTTTTTGGTTATTTTAGCGATACCTTTCCTGCTTTTTTTCATTACCGTTTTGATGCGTTTGGGCGTTCGCGTTCGAGTGGAGACCGATCGCACGGTGTATTCCGGCGAGGAAACGGCAACGGTATCGCTTGAAATTTCCAACTATTCCCTATTGCCTGTTTCGCAAATAACAGTGTTTGCCAATTACAAAAACGCGTTCTTTAAACATTACGACGTCGGTGAGTTTCAGTTCTTTGCGCCGCCGCTTTCGAAAAACCGCTATGAAATCGAAATCCGATCGCGCCACGCGGGAAAAATTGACGTTTTCTTTAAGAAAGCGCGAGTTTTCGATTATTTCGGTGTGTTTTCGCTTCCAATAAGGATGAAAAAGCGCGTGTCGGTCTCGTTTTTGCCGCGGGTACATTCTATTGAGCCGACCTTACGCAAGAACACGTATACCGCCAGCGAGACCAACTTGTATTCCCAACACAAGCCGGGTGATGATCCGGCAGAGGTCTTTGCCATCCGTGAGTACGTTGATGGAGACAAACTTAGCAGAATTCACTGGAAATTAACCTCAAAGCAAGATAAATATATGGTCAAGGATTACAGTTTGCCGATAAACGAAGCGGTGCTCATTTTGCCCGAGCTTGTTTTTGATGAAGGGAACGAAACCAATCTTGACCTCATTGACTCGGTTTTAGAAATTGCCTTTTCCCTGTCGCACACCTTGATCGAGCGCAAAACCTTGCACGCGATCGGTTATTACAACGCCGAAGTGGACAAGGTTTGTGTGCAAAAGATAGGCGATCTTGACGATCTGTATTCCGTGTTCGGGGAGATCTTCAACACGTCGACGTACTATAACAAGCCCGTTTTAGCGAACATGGATCCCGAGCTGCAGCAGAACATGTCTCACGTTGTTTATATTTCTGCGAATGTGACGGCGGAACGATGCAACGTGTTGTCCGCCGATAAAAGCGAAGCACTGCTTTACACGGTTATTAACGTTGTTGATGAGAATGCTGTTTGTACCGAGGTCAGCAGCGAGGGGCTTAACTGCATTTCTGTGAAAAAAAGCGGCGTCGTACAGTGCCTTAACGATGCGGTTTTATAGGAGTTATCATGAGAAACAAACGTGATGTTTCCGCCAACAACGGGGTGTCGGTCTCCTATCGGGTCGACGTTAACGAACGGATAAAACTTCCGTTTTTTAATGAGGTCCTGCTCACCCTGCTTGCCATGCTGGCTTCCGTTGGCGCGATTATGACTTTTGCGACCATTTTGAATTTTACGGTTACACCGGGTATCGTTATACCGTTTATTGCGGTGTTTTCGGTCGCGTATACGGTTTTGTATAAGCTCGTCAAAAAGCGGCGCGCTCTGGTTATTGTGGGTGCGGTGGTTTTGGCGGGGCTTGTTGTGCTTTTATCTTTTGAGAACGTTTCAAAAGGCGCCGTTATTATTTTTGATCAATCAAAAGCAACTATCAGCAAGTTTATGTACTGGGAGGCGGTTGAGCCGACCTACAAGTGGCAGGATGACTATGTGTATCTTACCAACACGGTCGCCGTTTTGTTGTCTATGGTTCTTTGCTCGGCGATCAGTTATTTTACGGTGGTAAAGCAAAGCTTTGTGGCAATTTTCCTTCTGACTTTTCCGTTTTTTGAGATCGGTGCCGCCTTTGGCGCTGTCCCCGACTATTTATATTTTTCGCTTATGCTGGCATCCTGGGCCGCGGCACTTACGGTTTCGAGAGCGGCAAACGCGAAAATAAAAACGCGCCGCTCCAACGGCGAAAAGAAAAAAGAGAGAGCCGGCGGCAACCGGCGGAATTTTGCGGGGGTAGCGGTCGTTGCTGCCGTTCCGGTGGTCGCTTTATTCAGCGGGATAACGGCGTATCTCGGCGAGGTCGGATTTAGCCGCGCCGAGAATATTGATAAATTACGGCACGATACCAAGTATGCGTTTGCGGATTTTGTGGACTATATTACCGGCAAAGATCATGACGGAAGTCTCAAGGAGGGAAAACTTTACGAGGTTGAGAATCGCGTTGTCAAAAACAGGCATTATATCACCATGGAAACTACCATCGCATCCACGAAAGAGCCGATAAAGTTAAAGGGGTATACCGCCACCGTCTATAAAGACAACTGCTGGAACCAAACTGACTATGAACGGTATCAAGCCATGTTTGATGAGTTTGCGGAATCTGCGTATATGATGGGCGACGGTACGGGCAGGTTGATTACCAGCAATCCGAAATTTACGGGCGACTTTTTCTCGGATATTACGCTGAGCAATTTCCGTCGAAAAAAGGCATATACGTATGCGACGTATTACGCGAGTTTTACCGCTGACTTTACGTCGGTCTACGACAGTTACGTTACCCCGATTGACAACGCTCGCTACACCTACCCGGCGTATCTTTCGGAGAGTTATCTTTACCTGGTTGCCGATTCGGCCATGTATAAGACAGCAGACTATCAAGCGGCGTTTGCAAAATATAAGGATTTTGTCAATAAAGAATATATTAAGTCGGAAATCCCCGAGTCGGTGCGGGCGTTGGCGATGAGCTTTGAAGCGTCGAATAAATTTGAGTATCTCAACGCGATCCGCCCGTTCCTCAAGCAAACGATCGAGCATACCGAAAAGTCCGGCAAATGCCCCGAAGATGTCGATTTTGTAGAGAACGTCCTTTTCAACACCAAGGCGGGCTACAGTACGCATTTTGCCACCGTCGCTGCGGTGTTGTTGCAGGCGCGAGGATATCCCGCGCGATACGTTGAGGGCTATTATATTCCTGCCGAAGTGTTTAATAATGTGGATTCGGATCGCGTGCTTGGATATAAGACGATTGATATTACCGACGCCTACGCGCATGCTTGGGTCGAGGTGTTTGACGACGTATACGGTTGGATTCCGGTGGAGGTAACGCCCGGGTGTTGGAGTGGGGATTTTGGTATGTCCCGACCGCCTGAGCCCGACAAGCCCGACCCCGAAACGCCTCAAGAACAACCCGAAGAACAGCGGCCGACGGATTTTGAGATCATCGAAGATAAGGTTGATAACGAAGTCGCGGAGGAGCCGTTTGAACCCAAGTCGATGCTTTGGCTGTGGTGGTTGGTGCCGATCGTGTTGGGCGCGGCCGTTGCGGCGTTTTGTGTGTACCGCCTTGTCGTTGCGGTCTCAAAGAGACGGATGTATGCTTCGCACGACGTTGACAAGAAGCTGAAGTTTGCGTATAAGTGGCTGGTATCGCTGGCGGCGTATCAGAAGATCCCTGCCGGCAACATCTACGATCACGCGAGGTTTGCCGAACGCGTGAGCGGTACGGGCCGCTATATTACAGCGGAGTCGGTGGAGTGCATGTTAAACGTGTTCCTGAAGCACGCGTATTCCCGTACTCCTGCCACGTTGGAAGAAGCAAACGAGGTGTTGAGCGGGCTGCGTGACTATTCGCGCGCAATTTACGCGAGCTTGTCTAAACCCAAAAAGTGGGCGTATAAACACTTGCGGAATTTATATTAAAGAAGCGAGCACCCCCCCTGTTCCCTTTTTCAAAGTTGAGCCGTCCGCGCAAAACGGACGGCTCTTTCCTTTTTCAAAAAAAGAACAAATGTTCGTTGTTTCACGTGAAACGTGGTGCGTTCCTTTTTGAAGACACTCCCTCCCCTTGCGTTTCACGTGAAACACGAGAGGGCGAGTGCGCTGTGCGGGTGAAAAAAGGTGTTTCACATGAAACATTTTGAAATTTCGAGCAAAAATCTGCAAATTTCTCTTTTATATCGGCGAAAAGTGTGATAGTATAGTGTTACGCAAACAAAAGAGGTGAGTTGCATGGGCAAGGTTGTGGCGGTCGTCAATCAAAAGGGCGGCGTTGGGAAAACGACCACGACAGTCAATTTAACGTCGGCGGTTGGTGCGCTTGGCAAGCGGTGCTTGCTGGTGGACTTGGATCCGCAGGGGAATGCGACCAGCGGTGTGGGCGTTGACAAGCGTCAAGAGATGGTATCAACGTACGAGCTGCTGATAGGACAAGCCGAGCCGCAGGCGGCAGTGCGAAAAACGCCGTACCAAAACGTAGACGTGCTGCCGTCGAGCATGCAGCTTGCGGGCGCGGAGATCGAGATGGTGGAGATCAGCCGACGCGAAAATCGCTTGAAAGCGGTGCTGGCGGAGCTGCGCGAGCAATACGATTACATTTTCATCGATTGTCCGCCGTCGCTTGGGCTTTTGACGCTGAATGCTCTGTGCGCCGCTGATACGTTGCTTGTACCGATCCAGTGCGAATATTATGCGCTGGAGGGGTTGTCGCAGTTGATGGC
>JAZNRA010000127.1:0-23369 GCA_045590415.1 Acutalibacteraceae bacterium
ACCGCTTGGCCTCCGACTTCAGCTGTGTAGGCGGCGCTTTGTATGTCTTATTTTAAGAATCCGACCACGATCTGCTCTTCCGCCTCTTGTTCGGTGAGGCCGAGGGTCATCAGTTTAATCAGCTGTTCGCCCGCGATCTTGCCGATCGCCGCCTCGTGAATGAGGCCGGCTTCCAGGTGATTGGCGGTGATCTCGGGGATCGCGCACACGCTGGCATCGTCCATCAAGATGGCGTCACATTCCGTGTGGCCGGCACAACGGTTGTTGCCGTTGATGCGGGATAAAAACCGCTGTTTGGAACGGTCCTTTGCGACCGAGCGGGAGATCACGTTGGCGGAGCAATCCTCGCCGTTTAAGTTAACGGTGAAATCCGTTTCGGCAAATTGATCGCCGTGTGTCATTAGCTTTTCGCGGATGACAAGTGACGCGCCGTCTGCGAGGGTGGCGTTGGTAACGCGTTTGGTGGAATCGACACCCTTGATCTGAGTGGTTTCGAGTTCCATGTATGCCCCTTCTTCAAGCACGATGACGGTGTGCGGATTCATGACGCGCTTGCCGTTGCCGTCACCGTCACCGTAGTGCTTCTCGACGTACCGCACTTTGGCGTTTTTACCGACAAAGAAGGAATGCACGCCGTCGTGACGGGATTCGTCGTCACCGCCGTTGTGAATGCCGCACCCGGCGACGATGGTGACGTCGGCATCGTCACCGATGAAGAAATCGTTATACACCAGTTCGGTGAGGCCGCTTTGGCTGATGATGACCGGAATATGCACGCTCTCACCCTTGGTACCGGGCTTGATGCGAATGTCGATACCGGGCTTGTCCGTTTTGGTGACGATATCAATGTTGGCGGTGGTGTTGCGGCCCGACAGTTCGCCGTTGGCGCGGATGTTGTACGCGCCTTCGGGAACACCGTGCAGGTCGGCGACCGCCTCTAATAAGGTTTGTTTGATCGTATCCATAAGGTTCTCCTTATTTGAGTTTGTCCGTTAAAGCAGAGCAGGGACCGCTTTGGTTTAACATCTTGGGTAAAATAACGTCGGGAGTGCCGATATCCGAAACGGTACCGTTTGCCACGACCACGATCTTATCGGCAATTTTCAGGATGCGTTCCTGATGCGAGATGATGAGAATGGAGCCGCCCTTCTTTTCGTGCATATTTTCAAACACCTGAATGAGGTTTTGAAAGCTCCACAGATCGATGCCTGCCTCGGGTTCATCAAAGATGGACAGCTTGGTGCCGCGGATCATCACGGTGGCGATCTCAATGCGCTTGAGCTCGCCGCCCGACAGACTGGCGTTGACTTCGCGGTGGATATAATCCTTGGCGCAGAGACCGACCTCTGACAGATACGAGCAGGCCTCCGATACCGACATCGGCTTACCTGCCGCGAGCGACAACAGGTCGTGTACCGTGATGCCCTTGAAGCGTACCGGTTGCTGAAATGCGAAGCTGATCCCTTTGTGTGCACGCTCGGTGATGGAAAGGTTAGTGATGTCCTCCCCATCCAACAGGATCTGACCCGAGGTAGGGGCGAGGATACCCGCCACGATCTTGGCAAGCGTGGATTTACCGCCGCCGTTCGGGCCGGTGATTGCCACGAATCGCTCGTCAACCGTCAGATTGATGTCGTTCAAAATATCAATGGGCTTGTCCCCGTCGGTGACGGTATACCCAATATGTTTAAGCTCGAGCATGGTTGTCCTCCTAGTGTGACAGGATTCGAACCCTGTCATAGTTTCGCGCGCCGACTTTATCCGTGCGGCTTTGCGCTCGTTTTTGCAAGGCGCCAGCCTTGCGGCAACCTCGCGCTTCTCCGCACGAAAAATTCGACGGCAGAGACGCCTTGCCCTTACAAATTGAGAAATTTTTGCTTCGCCTAAGCCGCGAAGCGACGCTATCCTCGCGGATCGCAAGCGACAAGGCAACGGCGAACGGGAATTTCTCATTTGTAAGGTGTGACAGGGTTCGAATCCTGTCACACTAATTCCATATCTTACATAGTTTATCATGTTTTTACGCGAAATAAAAGAGGAAATGACAAGTTTTTTATTTTTCAGAAGCGGTACGCGCATTTTGGCTTGCGAGTTTTGCATTTTTATGGTATACTACTGGCATATTGTTGTGTGGAAAGGGGTGCCGTGAATGAAAAAATGCATTGCCGTTTTGTTCGTGGGCGTACTTCTCTTCTTGCTGTTTGCTACGGCCCTCGTTGCGAAAGCGGCCAATCTTGAAAACAAAACGTTTGGGGATTACGTCTACGTTGTTGTCGATGACGAGGCTTCTATTATCAACGTGGACGTGGATATCAGCGGTGACGTTGTCATTCCCACCTCGATTGAGGGATATCCGGTGACGAGTATCGGGGAGCACGCATTTGATAAATGCGATAAGATCACAACGTTGAAAATTCCTGCCGGTGTCACCTACATTGAGGGTGCGCCGTTTGAAAAATGCACTTCGTTAACGAAATTCATTGTCGCTTTCGGTAATGAAGATTTCTGTACGCGCGACGGGGTTTTGTTTAGTAAAGACACTACCATGTTAATCAGTTACCCTCTCGCCAAACCGGATACGGCCTTTGCTGTTCCCGACTGTGTGGAGAAGGTCAATAAGGCGGCGTTTGCGTATGCACCCTTCCTGGAGAAAATCATCGTTGCCGACAGTGTGCAGAGCTTGGGAGATCAAGCGTTTTACCGGTGCGCCGGGCTCAAGCAGATCACGTTTGGTACCGGTTTAACGAAGATCGGGGCCGAGGCGTTCGCCCATTGTTATGCGCTTGCCTCTATCACGATTCCGAACAGCGTTACGAGTGTAGGTGTGTCGCTTTTTGAAGAGTGCGGCAATCTGTCGGACGTGATTATCGGTCGCGGCTTAACAGAGTTGAGCGGTACGATGTTTTTGAACTGTACCGCATTAAAAACGATCGCACTCCCGGATCACGTGACCACCATTAATGCCAGCGCTTTTTCGGGGTGCAGCGCGTTGGAAAGTATTACGATTCCTAAGACTGTAACAGGCATTGGCGGCTATGTTTTCCGCGGTTGTGACTCTCTCAAAACGATTGCGTATACGGGAACTGACGCGGAGCGCAGCACCCTTTTGATCGGCGCCAGAAACGAGGCGGCGGAAGCGGCTGAATGGCAGTACAACGCACCGTCGGCTCCGCAACCCGAAGATACGTCTGTCGGTCCTCAACCTATCAGCGGTCCCGACAGCAACGTCATTCGGGCTTATGTGATCATCGGCGGTATTGCTATCGTACTGGCAGCCGTGATTGCAGTGGTGATCGTCGCGTTGGTAAAAGGCATTAAGCAAAGAACATAAGCGGAAAATACAGATGCAAACATATCTGCTTTTTCGAAAATTTGTAGGATTCGATAGGAAAGCGGAGAAACATATGAATCTATTACAAAACCTACATGTTCACACAACCTATGCTGACGGAAAAGATTCGCCCGAAGAACTTGTGTTAAAAGCGATCGAAAAGGGGTTTCATTCGATTGGCTTTTCCGAGCATACCTATATGGACTTTTCCGACTATCCGTATCAAATGACAGTGGAAGAAATGGGTCGCTACAAAGCCGAAATACACGATCTTCGGCGAAAATATACTGACCAAATCGACATTTTTTGCGGATTGGAATACGATTTGTTTTCAGAGGTGCCGATTGACGATTTTGACTATATCATCGGATCGGTTCATTATCTCGATTTTGATGGCAAGAAAGTGGGCTTTGACAGAGGCGTCAAGGAAGTAGAAGCGCTTATCAACACGCATTTTTCCGGTAACAGCTTGAAGTTTGCCGAACGGTATTTTGAAATGCTTTTGTTATTACCTCAAAAACTGAACGTTGATATTTTGGGGCATTTTGATATTTTAACAAAAACAAACGAGGTGCGAAATTTTATTGATGTCAATTCACAAGACTATCTGAATTTCGGATATGAAGCTATTTGGAATTTGAAAGGGAAAATTCCTTTGTTTGAAGTGAATACGGGGGCCATTGCGCGTGGATACAGGACAACCCCTTATCCGCAATCGGAGTTTTTAAAAGAATTTAAAAATTGCGGATTTGGTGCCGTGATCACGTCCGATTGTCACAATAAAAACTTTCTGGATTGCCATTACAAGGAAGCGAAAGAACTGCTGTTACAGGTAGGTTTTCGTTCACAATGGATATTAACCGATGCCGGGTTTAAAGAGGTTGCACTATGAATGTACTGACAATTATCATTTTAGCGTTTTCCATGCTGGGCATCGTTGATAAACTGTTAGGCAACAAGTTCGGCTTGGGAAAAGAATTTGAAAAAGGGTTTGCGCTGTTTGCACCCATGGTTTTTTCCATGCTCGGCATGCTGGTGATTGCCCCTGCTCTCGGGGTGTGGCTGACGCCGTTCTTTGATTGGTTCTATTCGGTTTTTAAAATTGATCCCTCTGTTATACCTGCATCCCTTTTCGCTAACGATATGGGCGGTATGACGCTTGCACAATCGATCTGCAAATCCGAAACCATCGGCAACTTTAATGCGTTTGTGGTATCCTCTATGTTGGGATGTGTTGTTTCTTTTACTATCCCGTTTGCCATTGGCATCGTTAAAAAAGAGCAACATAAGGAATTGTTTTTCGGCTTGCTTTGTGGCATTACCACCGTTCCGATCGGTTGTCTTGTCGGTGGTTTACTGTGCGGGATCGGTATTGTGGACCTTGTCATCAGCTTGTTACCGCTCATCGTTTTTGCGGTTGTGTTAGGTGCGGCGCTGATCCTGTTACCGAATTTCTGTATTAAGGCCTTCGTGGTGTTTGGGCACATCATTCGTTGGGTTGCCATGATCGGTCTTGCCTGTTCTATCTTTACCTTCCTTACCAAAATCCCGGTATATGAGCATTTCGACAGCTTCGAGAATGCCGCCTTTATTTGTGCAAACGCATGCGTGACCTTATCCGGTGCTTTGCCGCTGATGTTTGTGGTATCGAAATTGCTCAACAAGCCCCTCAGTAAAGTGGGGAGCAAAATCGGCATTGATTCTTTTTCCGCTTTTTCGTTTCTTTCCACGCTTGTTACCAACGCCACCACATTCAGTTGCATGGAAAAAATGAATAAAAAGGGCGTTGTGTTAAATTCCGCATTTGCGGTATCGGCAGCCTTTGTGTTTGGCAGCCACATGGCGTTTACCTTGGCGTTTAATGCGGATTACATCGTGCCCGTAATAGTGGGGAAACTCACCTCCGGTGTGGCGGCGGTAGTCTTGGCGATGCTGATCTATAAAGAGGATAAAACGACTGCTTAGTGATTTCTGACAGAAGGCAGAAAATACATATGAAAAAATGCTTGACCGTACGGTCAAGCATTTTTTGTTTTATTCTTTATGTTCATCAATCACGTTGACATCTTTGGTGGCGCAAACATTAAAAGCAAATTTTTGATTCTTCTTACTGCTGTCACAAAGGTAGAAGCTCTCTTCGGCATTTTGCAGCATTGCTTTTTTCATAACGACTTCGCGCTCGGAAGAATCCGTGATCATACCGTCTTCGGTGTAACCGCGGCTTGAAAAGAAAAACAGATCCGCATTAATATTCGAAACGAATTTTTCCGCCTCGCTTCCGACATACGCGATGGAGTGCCTTAACAAGAGCCCACCCGTGCAATAGTTTTTGATATTCCTCTCACCTAACAGCATGGAGGTTTTTGGGCTGTTGGTAACAACGATAATGTCGCTGAATTTTTCTAAATAAGGCACCAGATACGCGGCGGTGGTAGACGCATCAAGGAAAATGACATCACCGTTTGAAATATATTGTGATGCCTTTTCGGCAATTGTTTTCTTGGCAGCGTTGTGTTGATCTTCGCGAAACAAAAGGGGGATTTCCGTATCCGAAGTTTTTCGCAATACCACACCGCCATGGGTGCGTTGCACTTTCCCTTGTTCTTCCAGAATGGTCAAATCTCGGCGTACGGTAGGAGCGCTCACGTAAAGCAAATCGGCTAATTTTGCCACACTGACGCTTCTTTTACTTTCGAGAATTTGCATAATTTCTTCTTGACGTTCCAGGTTGTACATATTTTAAAATCCTTTCGGTTATATTCGTTTATTTTCGAAATTGATTATAAAACGTGATTGTTGATCAATAAAATCGCCGATTCTTGACAGTTTGTTTTCATTTTTTGCATTATAGCATAAAAGAGAACGGAAAGGAAGAGGGTTTTTCAAAAATGAAATGTGCGAATTTACACGCGATCAATGATCTGAGATTTGAAGAAACGGATCGCCCTGTTTGTGCGAGCGATGAGGTGCTTGTTCGTGTGAAAAGTTGCGGTATTTGCGGCAGCGACGTTCCCAGAGTGTTTACGAAAGGGACGTATCATTTTCCCACGATCATCGGTCACGAATTTTCAGGAATAGTCGCAGAAGACAGTGAGGGTAAACTCGTTGGAAAGCGTGTCGCAGTATTTCCTTTGCTTCCTTGTTTTTCGTGTGAGTCCTGCAAAACGGAAAATTATGCGGCTTGTGTCGATTATGACTATTACGGTTCTCGTCGTGATGGGGGGATGGCTGAGTATATCGCCGTAAAGCGTTGGAATCTCGTCGAGTTGCCCGATAACATCAGTTATGATGAAGGCGCCATGTGCGAGCCGATTTCGGTTGGCCGTCATGCTGTTATGAAACTGAACATACAGAAAGGCGAAAATCTGCTTATTTCGGGTGCAGGTCCTATCGGGATTATTGCGGGTCAATGGGCAAAATCCATGGGTGCCGGAGATGTGTATTATTTTGACATTGACAGCCGAAAAATTGAGTTTGCCAAAACGCTTGATTTCAAGGAATATGAAGAAGGCGTAAAGATTGATTGCGTTATAGAGGGGACAGGACACAGCGGTGCGATTGAGAGATGTCTTGCGGCGATAAAGCCGTTCGGAAAAATTGTGCTTATGGGTAACCCAGCAGGTGACGTTACCTTCTCTCAAAAAACATATTGGTATATTTTGAGAAAAGAACTCACGGTGCTCGGCACGTGGAATTCTTCCTATGCAGAGCGTAATAACGACTGGAAGGAAAGCGTTGCAGCATTATCGGGCGGTAAGCTTGCCGTTAAAGCGTTGATTACCCATAAATACCCCATAGAACGTTGCAACGAAGCGTTTTCTCTTATGGCTGAGCGAAAAGAGTTTTTTAATAAGGTAATGCTTTCCGTTAGTGAAGAATAATTTGACAGGAGATCGAGTTATGAAAAAACAAATTTCACCATCCGTTATGTGTGTTGATTTCTTTAAACTTGAAGAAACTATCGAGGAATTTGAAAAGCTTAATATTGACTACCTTCATGTCGATATTATGGACGGCCATTTTGTAGGAAACTATACACTTGGCACCGATTTTGTAAAAGCTTTAAAAAAAGAGACAACGATTCCGCTTGATATTCATTTAATGGTCGAAAAGCCCGAAAGTGTTTTAGAATGGTTTGAATTCGGCGAAAATGATTATGTTTCTGTTCATTTAGAGTCTACCTGTCATTTACAAAAGGTGTTATCGGCAATCAGAGCAAAAGGAGCGAAATCGATGGTTGCGATAAACCCGGCAACACCCATTTGTATGCTTGAGACTATTTTGGAAGACATAGACGCTGTTTTGGTGATGACGGTTAATCCCGGTTTTGCGGGACAAAAACTGGTGAAATCCACCTTGAAAAAGATTGCCGATTTACGGGCATATCTCGATGAAAACGGATTCGAAAACGTTGAGATCGAAGTGGATGGAAACGTCAGTTTCGAAAATGCGACGTTAATGAGCAAGGCGGGCGGTAACATCTTTGTTGCGGGAACGTCCAGCATGTTCAGCAAAGATTTTTCGCTTGAATATGGGGCAACGAAACTGCGCGAATCAGTCAACGTGTAATGGGTGCAGCATTTAACAGATAAAAGAAAGAGTCGATACGAAAATGTATCGGCTCTTTCTTTACTTATTCGGAATTTTGTGGTATACTATATTGATATTATTTTTAAAAGGGCGGTGGGCAGATGGATAAATTTATTTTACACTCCGACTATAAGCCCACCGGCGATCAACCGCAGGCGATCGAAGCACTTGCCAAGGGCGTGCTCGACGGCAAAAAAGAGCAGACCTTGCTTGGCGTTACCGGTTCGGGTAAAACGTTCACGATGGCGAACGTGATCGCGAAAGTGAATAAGCCGACACTTGTTCTCGCTCACAACAAAACCCTTGCGGCGCAGCTTTGTTCCGAATTCAAAGAGTTTTTCCCCGACAATGCGGTGGAATATTTTGTTTCATATTACGATTATTATCAGCCGGAAGCGTATATTCCGTCGACGGATACCTATATTGAAAAGGATTCCGCCATCAATGACGAAATCGATAAGCTGCGCCATTCCGCGACCTGCGCGTTGTCGGAGCGGCGGGATGTGATCATCGTTGCCAGCGTGTCCTGCATTTACAGCTTGGGAAGTCCCATTGATTATCGCAACATGATCATTTCGCTGCGCCCCGGCATGACCAAACCGCGCGACGAATTACTTGCGAAATTGGTTGATTTACAATACGAGCGCAACGATATCAATTTCGTGCGCAATAAATTCCGCGTGCGCGGCGACGTGGTGGAGATCTTTCCCGCGTATTCCAACGATTCGGTGATCCGCGTGGAATTTTTCGGGGACGAGATCGACCGTATCAGCGAGGTCAACCCGCTCACCGGTGAACTCAAAGGGTTACTTGGGCATATCGGCATCTATCCCGCGTCGCACTACATCGTGCCGCCGGATAAGATGGAGGTCGCGATCGCCGAGATCGAGCGGGAGCTCGAACAGCGTCTTGAGGAATTTAAAGCCGAAAACAAGTTGTTGGAGGCGCAACGGCTTCTGCAGCGCACGCGCTACGATATTGAGATGCTGCGCGAGATCGGCATCTGCAAGGGAATCGAAAACTACTCGCGTATTTTATCGGGACGTGCTCCCGGCTCACAGCCGTTTACGCTGCTCGATTATTTTCCCGATGATTTTCTGTTATTTGTGGATGAGTCGCACGTGACGTTGCCGCAGGTGCGCGGTATGTTCGGCGGTGATCACGCCCGCAAAACGAGCTTGATCGACTACGGATTCCGTTTGCCGAGTGCGTACGATAACCGTCCGCTCAATTTTGATGAGTTTTACAGCCACTTAAACCAAGTGGTGTTTGTGAGTGCCACACCGGGTGACCTTGAACGTGAACGCGGCGGCAAGCCGGTGGAGCAGGTGATCCGCCCGACAGGGCTTGTGGATCCGGAGGTGACGGTCAAGCCGGTGGAGGGACAGATCGACGATCTGCTTTCTGAGATCCGCCTGCGTGCCGAGCGGTCGGAGCGCGTGTTGGTGACCACGCTGACGAAAAAAATGGCGGAGGATTTAACCGCTTATCTGGAAAACGTCGGCGTCAGGGTGCGGTATATGCACCACGATATTGATACCATGGAGCGCATGGAGATCATCCGCGATCTGCGCCTCGGTGAATTTGACGTGCTCGTGGGTATTAACCTGCTGCGTGAGGGCTTGGATATTCCCGAGGTATCGCTGGGGGCGATCCTGGATGCGGATAAGGAAGGGTTTTTGCGATCCGAAACGTCGCTGATTCAAACCATCGGCCGTGCGGCGCGTAATGCAAACGGACAGGTTATCATGTATGCCGATGCGGTCACGCCGTCGATGGAGCGCGCCATCACCGAAACCAATCGCCGCCGCGAAATTCAAATGCGGTATAACGAGGAACACGGTATCGTGCCGCGCACGATCACAAAGCAGGTTTCGGATATTTTGCAGATCACACCCTCCACCGAGAGCGTGCGGAACGAAAAGGGGCGCAAGCTGACGCGCGCCGAGCGCGAACAGCGTATCGAGCAATTGACGCGCGAGATGCGCCATGCCGCGAAATTATTGGAATTTGAGCACGCCGCGTGGTTGCGTGATGAAATTGAGAAACTGAGAAAAGGATAGTTCGCTTATGTTGGACAAGTTGGTCGTCAAAGGCGCCAAAGAACACAACTTAAAAGACGTTGACGTGACGATCCCCAGAGACAAGTTAGTCGTGTTTACCGGCTTGTCCGGGTCGGGTAAGTCGTCGCTTGCCTTTGACACCATTTATGCTGAGGGACAGCGTCGGTATATGGAAAGTTTGTCCTCCTATGCCAGAATGTTTTTGGGACAGATGGAAAAACCGGACGTGGAATCCATTGACGGATTGTCACCCGCCATTTCCATCGATCAAAAGACCACTTCTCATAATCCGCGTTCCACCGTCGGAACGGTAACCGAGATCTACGATTATCTACGGCTTTTGTATGCACGTATCGGCGTGCCGCATTGTCCCGTTTGCGGGCGGGAGATCCGTCAGCAGACGGTGGACGAGATCGTGGACCGTTTATTGGAACTCGGCGAGGGCACGCGGATACAACTGCTTGCCCCCATCGCACGCGGAAAAAAGGGCGAGTATCAGAAGGAATTTGAGAGTGCGCGTAAGGCGGGCTACATCCGTGTGCGCGTGGACGGCGAGATCCACGATCTTTCCGAGGAGATCAAGCCCGAGAAAAACAAAAAACACACAATTGAGATCGTGGTGGACCGTTTGGTGATCCGTGACGGCGTGCGCGGACGATTGGCGGATTCTATCGAGACCGCAACGGGGCTGTCGGGCGGGTTGCTCGGTGTGAGCATCCCCGAAGGCGAAGAGTTTTTATTCTCGCTCAATTATGCTTGTCCCGAGCACGGGTTCAGCATGGACGCGTTGGAACCGCGTATGTTTTCGTTTAACAATCCGTTCGGCGCGTGTCCGAAATGTACGGGTATCGGCATTTTTATGTCGGTGGATCCGGCGCTGGTGGTCAACGATCCGACGCTTTCCATCCGTGAGAATGCCATCACGGCAAGCGGGTGGGGATATAACGATTTCGGGACCATTGCGCAGATGTATTACGAGGGCTTGGCGGCGCATTACGGATTTTCGCTGGACACCCCGTTCGGCGAACTGCCCGAACACATTAAAAAAATCATTTTGTACGGCAACGGCGGTGAAAAGATCCGCATGTGGCGCAAAATGGAGTACGGATCGGGTGAGTATTTTACCGCGTTTGAAGGCGTCGTCAATAATTTAGAACGGCGGTACCGTGAAACGTCCAGCGACTGGGCGCGCAGTGAGATCGAGCAGTATATGAGCAAGGTGCCGTGCCCCGATTGTCACGGCAGGCGCCTAAAGCCCGAAAGTTTGGCAGTCACGGTAGGGGAGCTCAACATTTCCGATCTGTGCGACAAATCGGTGACCGAGTTGCTTGCCTTTATGGACGAACTGAATGCTTCCCTGTCACAACGCGAGCACCGTATTGCGGATCGCATTTTAAAAGAGATCCGCGAGCGGTTGGGATTCTTAAACAGCGTCGGTTTGGAATATTTGACGCTGTCGCGCGCGGCGGGTACGCTGTCGGGCGGCGAGAGTCAGCGAATTCGTTTGGCAACGCAGATCGGCTCGTCGCTGATGGGTGTTCTGTATATTCTGGACGAGCCGAGTATCGGTCTGCATCAGCGGGATAATCAGAAATTACTGGAAACGTTGTGCCGTTTGCGTGATCTCGGCAACACCTTGATCGTGGTCGAGCACGACGAGGATACCATGCGTGCCGCCGACTGGATCGTGGATATCGGTCCGGGTGCGGGTGTGCACGGCGGTGAGGTCGTGTGTTCGGGAACGCCCTCGGACGTGTGTGCGTGCGAGCGGTCGATCACGGGACAGTATCTCAGCGGCAAGCGGAAAATCCCCGTCCCTGAATCCTGGCGAAAAGGGGACGGTCGTGAGCTGCGCGTGATCGGGGCCAAGGAAAACAATCTGAAAAACATTGACGTATCCTTTAAACTGGGCGTATTTAACTGCGTGACGGGCGTGTCCGGTTCGGGAAAATCGTCGCTTATCAACGAGATCCTCTATAAAAAGCTGGCGGCGGTGCTCAACCGCGCGCATACCAGAGCGGGTGCGCACAAGACGATCGAAGGGGTCGAGCATCTGGACAAGGTCATCAACATCGACCAGGCACCGATCGGTCGCACCCCGCGCTCTAATCCCGCTACGTATACGGGTGTTTTTAACGATATTCGTGAATTGTTCGCATCCACTACCGATGCCAGGATGCACGGTTATTCTGCAGGACGCTTTTCGTTCAACGTCAAGGGCGGCCGCTGTGAGGCGTGCCAGGGTGACGGTATTTTGAAGATCGAAATGCATTTTTTGCCGGATATTTACGTGCCGTGTGAGGTGTGCCACGGACAGCGGTATAACCGCGAGACGTTGGAGGTCCGTTACAAGGGTAAGAACATTTACGACGTGCTCGAAATGACGGTGGAAGAGGCAACCGCGTTTTTCGCCGGTGTTCCCAAAATCGCGCGGAAGTTGCAAACGCTCGTAGACGTGGGATTGGGATATATTAAGCTCGGTCAGCCCGCCACCACCTTGTCGGGCGGTGAAGCACAGCGTGTCAAATTGGCTACCGAGCTTGCCAAGCGCGCCACCGGACGAACGGTGTATATTTTGGATGAGCCCACGACCGGTCTGCACACGGCGGACGTGGCACAGCTCATCGAAGTACTGCAAAAGTTAGTGGACGGCGGCAACACGGTGATCGTCATTGAGCACAATTTAGACGTCATCAAAAACGCCGACCACATTGTGGATTTAGGACCGGAGGGCGGTAACCGCGGCGGCACCTTGGTTGCTTGCGGAACACCTGCCGAGATTGCGGCTGTGCCCGAATCGTATACGGGACAGTTTTTGAAGAACGTACTATAAGGTGATACGACCCACTCGAATCTGCCGCAAAGCGGCTGATTTTGGATCTTTTCACCCCGCTCAGTCTCGCAAGGATATAACAGAAAGGAGGGGGCCGTCTATGCAAACGGTGTATCGGATATCGTACTATGCGGGTGTGCAGACGTTGCGTTTGCTTCACCGTTTGGGGCGGTTTCTGACCCTTTTGTTTTTGCCGATCCGTCTGCTTGTCAGGCGGTTGTGTGACGTGTTGCGGCGGCATCGCGGCCGCACGCTGCGCGCAAAACTTGTTACCTTTTGGGAGCATTGTACCAGCGCTTGCAAGCGAGTGCGCGAGGCATGGCGCAAAAATCCTTTCCTCGGTATACTGCAAGTGTTCCTTCTGCCGCTTGAGGCGATCAGACGGTACCGTCACCTTGTCAAAGGGGCGGTGATGGTGGTAACGATCGCGGCAACCGCGTTTTTACTGAGGGAAACCGTCCGCTACTGGAACAGCATCACGTTCGCGTTGGCGTTGACCGATCCCGCGGGGGATACTATTGGCTATGTATCCGACGAATCGGAATTACAAGCCGGTATTGCAATGGCGCAAGAACGCCTTGAAACAACCGACGTTACGTTGGAAGCGGCGATCAAGCCGGATATGTCGTTGCACATGATTCCGCAAGCAAGCGTATTGCAACGGGCGGAAATTTGTGATTATTTGTTATTCCGCACGGATGCGGTGCTGCTTTATGCGAGCGGTGTGTATGTTGACGGCGTGTTTTGCGGTGCCGTGGAAGACCGCGACGCCCTCGAACAACTGTTGGAAGATATTTTAGAGGAAAGTCGCAACGGACAAAAAGGTGTTACGGCATCCTTTTTTGAAACGGTCGAGTTGCTTGACGGTCAGTATCCGCAACCGCGTATTTTATCGCCGGAGAAAATGAAAGAGATTTTGACGTCCGGTTCTCTCCTGCAGGTGTTGGTGTCCGGTACCGTTCAGTACGAGGTTGAAGTACCGTACACTGTTCAGCGCGTGGCGGATGCCTCTTCCTACGAAGGAACGGAGCGGGTGCGCACCAACGGCGAAAAAGGACTTAATCGGGTGACGGCAACGGTTACCTCTCTTAACGGTGAACAGTTGTCCAGCGTGATCACCTCGTCCACGGTGATCAGGGAACCGGTCACACAGGTCGTGGCGTACGGCACCAAAAAGATCGACAAGGACTATCAGGGCGGTGAGAATGCGACGGGACGCTTCGTTTGGCCGACACCTGATACGCGGTACGTATCGCAGTATTTTAAGAGCGGTGTGCACAATGCTCTTGATATATGGAGCCGCGATATGACCGGCGAGGATATTGTGGCGGCCGACGGCGGTACGGTTATTGCGGCAGTCGATCCCAAGGGGACATCATACTGGTCGTACGGAAAATATGTTATCATTGACCATGGCGGCGGATATCAGACGTTATATGCGCACTGTAGCGAATTGTTTGTGAACCCGGGTGACAAAGTCATTCAGGGACAGCGTATCGCCGCGGTGGGGAATACCGGTCGCAGTACGTCACCGCACCTGCACTTTGAGGTGCGCGTAGGCGGCCGTGCAGTCGATCCGATGAAATTCTTTTAATGGGTAGTTATACGACAGGTGGTTACATAAAAGGGGAAACAAACATGGCAAAGCAAGAAAATTTACGCAACGTCGCAATCATTGCACACGTTGATCACGGCAAAACGACATTGGTGGATCAGTTGCTCCGACAAAGCGGCGTGTTCCGTGAGAACGAGCAAGTGTCCGAACGAGTGATGGATTCGGGCGATTTGGAGCGTGAACGCGGCATCACCATTCTGTCCAAGAATACGGCGGTGATGTATAACGGTACTAAGATCAACATTGTGGATACCCCCGGCCACGCGGATTTCGGTGGCGAGGTGGAGCGTATCCTGATGATGGTGGACGGCGTGCTGTTGTTGGTGGATGCGTTTGAGGGATGTATGCCGCAGACGCGATTCGTGCTGAAAAAAGCACTCGGTCTCGGCAAATCTCCGGTGGTGGTCATCAACAAGATTGATCGCGACGGCGCCAGACCGGCAGAGGTAATTGATGAGTTGCTGGATCTGTTCATTGAATTGGGCGCAGACGAAGATCAGTTGGATTTTCCGGTGGTATACGCCTCGGGACGCGACGGCTATTCTTCGACGGATCCCGAGGCACGTGACGGTGATATGAAGCCGTTGTTCGAAGCCATTTTAACGCACGTGCCGGCACCCGAGGGCGATGTGGACGGACCGCTTCAGATTTTGTTTTCCAACATTGATTATGACGATTACGTTGGCCGTATCGGCGTTGGTCGCGTGGAGCGCGGTCGCGTTAAGAACGGACAAACCGTGACACTTTGTAAAACCGACGGAACTACCGCCAATGCACGCATCGGGAAGCTGTATCAATTTGAGGGGCTTCACCGTGTCGAGCATGATACGGCACAACTCGGTGATCTGATCGCGGTGACCGGTATTGCCGATCTCAATATCGGTGAGACTGCCTGCGATCCTGAGTGTGTGGAGGCGAGACCGTTCGTACATATTGACGAGCCGACCATTTCGATGCTGTTTATGGTGAACAACAGTCCGTTTGCGGGTAAAGAGGGTAAATTTGTGACCTCGCGCAATTTGCGGGAACGGTTGTTCAAAGAGGTCGAGACCAACGTGAGTATGCGCGTGCGCGAAACCGATTCCACCGATGCGTTTGAGGTGTCGGGACGCGGTGAGTTGCATCTTTCGATTTTGATTGAAACCATGCGTCGGCAAGGGTATGAGTTTGCGGTCAGCCGTCCGCAGGTCATCTACAAGCACGACGAAAACGGCGGATTGCTTGAGCCGATGGAGTTGCTCATGATCGAAGTGCCCGAGCAGTACGTCGGCGCGGTGATGGAAAAGCTCGGCTCACGCAAGGCGGAATTGCTCAATATGGGTACCCGCGATACGGGCGCTACCCATTTGGAATTCCGTATTCCGTCACGCGGCTTGATGGGATATCGTCAACAGTTTTTGACCGATACCAACGGCAACGGTATCATGAACAGCATTTTTGATGGGTATGAGCCGTACAAAGGCGATATTCCGCAACGTGTGCAAGGGTCCCTTGTAGTGTTTGAAACCGGTGAGACAAGCAGTTACGGTTTGTTTAATGCGCAAGACCGCGGGATACTGTTTGTCGGTCCGTCGGTGCCGGTATACGAGGGTATGATCATCGGTCAATCGCCTAAGAGTGAAGATATTACCGTGAACGTGTGTAAGAAAAAGCACGTCACGAATATGCGCGCGGCGGGTTCGGACGAGGCGCTTCGTTTGACACCGCCGACGGTGCTCTCGCTTGAACAGTCACTGGAATTTATTAACGATGACGAATTGGTGGAGGTAACTCCCGACAACATTCGTCTGCGCAAGCGTATTTTATCCAAGGAACAGCGCATGAAGGAGTATGCCAAAAAGAAGTCATGACGCGGTATGTGCTTAGACCCTTATGGGTCATCGGGCTCTCATGGCTGATAACGTTACTGATCTGTCCGTGGTTGCCGGTAGAATGGCTTACGAGCGTGATGATCCTTTGCGCAGCGGTGTTCCTGTTCTCGCTGTGCATTCCCGTGTGCCGGCGTATTCACGCCATCCCGCTGACGGCGGCGGTCTGCCTGCTCGCGACCGGTGCGTATTACGTGACCTATTTGCAGCGCGTCAAGCCCACTGAGGTGACGGCAGAACAGTCGTTGTCGCTCGATGTTCAAGTACTTGAGAACGCTCCGAACGTCTTACTGGAGGTGCAGGGCGGAGAGCTGCCGCGGGGGACACGGCTGATATGGTATTTATCCGACGCGGAGTTGGCGCCGGAGCCGTATGATCGGTTTTCTGCCGTGTTTACCGTGCAGTCAACGGCGGGTAGCTCGACCTTGTCACGGTTGATGCGTCGCGCAGACGGAACCTGGTTGCGCGTGCGTACCGTACAGACAAAAGTGGTGGAAGAAACGCTCACGGTGGGCCCTGCTCCGTGGACGGCGTGTTTTTCGCGGCTGAGGGGGCAACTTGTCGCCGCGATTGAACAATATTTGGACGGCGATGTCGGCGCGTCGGTAGCCGGCATTTGCTACGGCGCCGATGGTCACTTATCCGATCAAGCGGTCTCCAATTTTCGAGGTTGCGGCGTATCGCATCTGCTCGCGGTATCCGGGTTACACATGACGGTGTTACTGCAGGGATTGGTATATGTATTGCGTCGATTGCGTGTCGGACGCGTGTGGCGTTCGATAGTGGGAGCGGTACTGTTAGTGGGCTTTATGGCGATCGTCGGGTTTTCCGCTTCCGTGGTGCGTGCCGGTGTGGTCAGCTTGGTTACGTTGTTCGGCAGTTGTGTACGGCGGCGTGCTGACGAGCGGAATTCGTTGGGGTTAGCACTTTTGATATTGCTGATTCCCGACCCGCTTGCCGCATACGATGCAGGATTGCTCTTGTCATTTTCTGCTACTTTCGGGTTGCTTTGTTGGACAAAACCGATTGAGCAGTTTTTGTTGTGTGACCGTGAACCGAAACATTGCGCGAGGGTGGTTAAAGCACTTGTTTCCACGATTTCGGTCAGTCTTGCGGCATTGTTGGCAACACTGCCGGTCCTTACCGTTTATTTCGGACGTATATCACTCTTGTCGGTGCCTGTCAATCTGCTTACCACCTTGCCGTCAGAGCTAATTCTGATCACCGGTTGTTTGGGTTCACTCTTATCCGTGTGCGGGATCGGGGTGCTCGCACAGCCGTTGTTGCTGCTTGCAGGGTTGACGAGCCGGTATTTGTTGTGGGTTTGCGAAAAATTTTCGGCTTTTTCGCTCGCAACGGTTGCCATTCGGGCGCCCTTTCTGTTATTATGGTTAATAGGAGTCTATTTCCTGTTTCTGATCGGACACCGTGTATTGGGTCGGCAAGGGGTGTCGGTGCTGACGGGTGTCAGTGTTTGTATTTTGTGTGTCGGGTTGTTGCTTTATCGCGGTACAATGTATAATACCCTGCGTACCGAACGTGTAGATGACACAAACGGTCTGTCGGTGGTCGCCTCTTATCGCGGCAGCACGGTATTGGTGACAGCGCCTGACAGTATCACGCCGCTTTACGGTGTCGAACACGCGTTGGATGCCTTGAGCTTGACGCGTCTTGATGCGGTGTTTGTAATCGGTGGTGAGGAATCGGCGGCACTGTATATTCCCGTTGTATTAAAGGAATACCTGACTGACAGTACCCCGATGCTTTACAGCGATCCGATCGGAGACGGTGTCTCCCTTTCACGGTATCGGGTGAAACTCGGAAAATCGTTGGAAGCGCAGTGGCAACAAGAAGAATTATTACTGAGTTGGCATGAGCAAACCCTGCTGTTTACGGCACGGTCGGAAGCCATCGGTAAAGCAGATGCCGTGTTTTGCGGTACTTTAGAATAAAGGAGTTGGCGGTATGGCGTTCTCGGAACAGGACCTTAAAATGCATCTGAAAAACGAAGACGTGAAGCGGGTGTACTTGTTGTATGGCGAGGAAAGCTATCTGACCATGCATTATATGGAGCAGCTGGTACGCAAATCCGGTGTGCGGCAGGACGATGAGTTGAGCGTTTTTAATTTCCAACGCTTTGACGGTCAGGAATGCTCGTTTGATGCTATTGAGGCGGCGGCAGAGGCGCTGCCGCTGATGGCGGATAAAAAATGTGTAACTGTCAGCAACTGTGACGTAACGGCGGCCGCCACGTTTGACCGAGCGCTGGCACTGGTATCCGATCCGCCGGAGGATACGGTCTTGATCTTTTGGATGACCACCGTGCTGGCGGACGGAAAATTAAATGCCAAATGGAAACAGTTTGCCGATGCGATCGATCAAAACGGCGGTATGTGCGTGGCGTTTCCGCGCAAGACCAACGATGAGATCGCGCGGCTTTTGTGCGCGGGTGCCGGTCGGCGCGGTGCGGTGATGAAAACGGAGATCGCCAAAAAACTGGTGGAACAGAGCGGCAACGATCTCAATTTATTACTTAATGAATTGGACAAGCTGTGTGCGCTTGCCGGAAACGGTGAGATCACAACGGAAATATTAGAGCAGGTAGCTACCAAAAATCTCAACGCGCAGGCGTATGAACTGTCCAATGCGATCCTGCAAAACCATTATGAAAAGGCCTATATTATCCTGCATCGACTGTTTGCCTGCAAGGCGGAGCCGGTGGCGATACTGGCGGCTTTGTCGAACGCATACGCGGATATGTACCGCGCGAAGGTCGCCGCCATCGGCGGCAGACAAGCCGAGACGCTGGTGGAGGAGTTTGATTATAAGGGTAAGGCGTTCCGCCTTCGGTACGCGGCGCGCGATTGCAGTAAGCTGTCGCTCGAGTCGCTCAGAGAAAGTCTTGATATGTTAGCGCAGGCGGATCGCCGTCTGAAATCCTCTTCTGCGGATAAACGCACCGTTTTAGAAGAGGTTGCCGCTAAACTGATCGTTACCGCTAAATTGGGGAAAGTAGAATGACCGTCGCGATTAAAGAAGCTATCGTGGTAGAAGGAAAATACGATGCCATCCGTTTGCGCAGTGTGGTGGATGCCACCATCATCCAAACGGATGGTTTCGGCATTTTCAGACAACCCGATACGTTGGCGCTGTTGCGCAAGCTTGCCGAAGCACAAGGGCTGATCGTGCTGACGGACAGCGATTCCGCGGGATTCGTGATCCGCGACCGCATCAGCGGCGCGTTACCAAAAGAATGGGTCAAGCATGCCTATATTCCCGAAATCACGGGCAAAGAGCGGCGGAAAAAAGAGCCCTCCAAGGAGGGCTTGCTCGGTGTAGAGGGTGTGGACGGCGAAACCGTCCTTGCGGCACTGCGGCGTGCAGGGGCGACGCCCCTTGACGGTGCGACAGAGCGGCCGACTGCTTATTTGACCAAAGCGCGGTTGTATGAGGACGGTCTGTCGGGCAGGGAGGATAGTGCGCGGCGGCGCACGGCACTGCTAAAAAAATTATCCTTGCCGACACAACTTTCTGCCAACCGTTTGATAGAGGTGCTTAACGTGCTGTTGACCGAACAGGAATATGAGGAGATACTGCAATGCGTACAATGATTTTAGCATCGGCATCCCCCCGCCGACGGGAGATACTGGATCTGATGGGATTCGCTTATGCCGTGGAGCCCGCCAAAACCGAACTGCCGCCCGACCTCACCTTGTCCCCTGAAGACGCGGTACTGCGTGTGGCGCGCGGCAAGGCGGAGGAAATTGCGAGCCGCCATCCGAACGAGGTCGTGCTTGGTGCGGATACGGTCGTGGTGATCGACGGGGTTATTCTCGGCAAGCCGAAGGATACGGAAGATGCGAAAGCCATGCTCAGGCGGTTGTCCGGCAGGGAGCACCGCGTGATCACCGCCGTGTGGCTCTGTGACGGCGAGCACAGTGAGGGCTTTGCCGACAGCGCGGCGGTCACCTTTTTGCCGATGAGCGAGGAGGAGATCGCGGATTACGTTATAAGCGGTGAGCCGATGGGAAAAGCGGGTGCTTACGCGATCCAAGGACGCGGCATGCGGCATATTTGCGGTATTCACGGTGACTTTTATACCGTGATGGGACTCCCCTCGGGACGTTTGTACGAGATTTTGAAAAAACATATATAAAACGAGCGCCTGCAAGGATTTCCTTGCAGGCGCTTTTATTAATCTTCGTCAGGGCGTTCCCAGTTGTGCCAAACGTTTTGCACGTCGTCGTTATCTTCGAGAGCATCGAGCAGTTTTTCCATCTTAACGAGGGCTTCCTCGTCGGTGATCTCGCTGTACACGTCGGGAATCATTTGCACCTCGGCGGACACGAAGGTGTAGCCCTTGGCTTCCAGATCGTCACGCACGGCGGAGAAATCCTCCGGCTCAGTGGTGATCTCAAATACGTCTTCGTCGGCAGCGAAATCCGAAGCACCGGCTTCCAGCGCATCTTCCATGACTTTGTCTTCGTCGAGACCCTCGGCTTCGATGGCGAGGATGCCTTTTTGGTTGAACATAAAGCCGACGCAACCGGTCTGACCGAGGTTACCGCCGAACTTATCGAAATAATGGCGGATATCGGCGGCGGTACGGTTGCGGTTGTCGGTCAGCGTTTCCACGATGACGGCGATACCGCAGGGGCCGTAGCCCTCGTACTGCAACGCTTCGTAATTGTCGGCGTTACCGTCGCCGGCGGCTTTTTTGATGATGCGCTCAATGTTATCGTTGGGCACGTTATTGGCTTTTGCCTTGGCGATGGCGTCCTTCAGCTTCGAGTTGGAAGCGGGATCGGCACTGCCGCCCTCTTTAACGGCAACCGCGATCTCACGGCCCATTTTGGTGAAGATCTTGGCTTTTTGGCCGTCGGTCTTTTCTTTTTTACGTTTGATATTATTCCACTTGGAATGTCCGGACATACTAAAATCTCCTTCTCTTTACATATCGACTATAACTATAACACAAACCGTTCGGCGGTGCAAGTCGTTTTCTCAAAAATAAAGGGGACAGTATCGCTGTCCCCTTTAAAACTTTTATTCACCTTTGGCTTCGGCAAGCTTTACGCTGACAGTGATTTCTCGCACTTGACGGTTTTCAGAACGGAGTAGTCTGAGTGTTACTATATCACCGACGTTGTGCTTTGCGAGTTCCGAGCGAAGGTCAGCGTAGCTTTCGACAGTCACATTGTCCACGGCGACGATCAAGTCACCGCGCTTGGCTTCGGTGTTCTTCATCGGAGAGTTGTTCTCGATCGTGTAGATCAAGAAACCGCGATAATGGGAATCACTATAGGTCTGACCGGTGATGCCCAGCGCTACTCTGCCGGTGACGTAGCCGTTTTTCAAAATATCATCAATGATGGCTTTTGCCTCATTGATCGGAATGGAGAAGCCGATGCCCTCGTATCCGCTTGCGACGATCTTTGCGGAATTAACCGCGATGACCTGACCGGCAGCGTTAAACAGCGGTCCTCCCGAGTTTCCGGGGTTGATGGCAGCGTCGATCTGCAAGCATTTGATGGCGTAGCCGGTGTCTTCGTACACGTCGCGGGCAAGGCCCGATACGATTCCTTGTGTGACGGACAGCTCTTCGCTCGGATAGCCGATCGCTACCACTTTGTTACCCATCTTCAAGTTGTCGGAGTTTCCGAATTCGGCGGGTTTCAGATCGGTGGCATCCACCTTGATAACGGCGAGGTCGGTGGAAGAGTCGTGCCCGATGACCTCAGCGTACTCGTATACCGTGCCGTCATACATGGTGACGTCAATGCGCGGAAACACTTCGTTGGTGGATTCGTTGACGACGCAGTGCCAGTTGGTGATGATATACCCGTCGGCTGACATAACGATACCGCTTGCCGAGCCGGATTTTACTTCCTGCTCGGTGGTTTGTCCGAAGGGAAATGCGTTGGAAGAGGAGGAACTGTAGATCGTCAGCAAGACGGTGCTGTCCAAATTGCGGTCGACGATTTCGGTGGTGGTAAGACCCTCGGCATCTTCGTCAAACTCTGTAATCTGCAGAGTGGGAGCTTCGGAATCACCTTGATCCGTATCGGGTTCCGTCGGTGCGGGGAACAGCGTACCGACGTTTTGATATAGCAGGCCTACCAATACCGACAAGGTGATAATGGTGACGGCACAGAGTGCTCCGATCACGCCGATTGCGATTTTTGCACCGCTCGGTTTCTTTTTCGGCGTTTGAGAGGGAGGTGTGGGTGCCGAGTACGTCGGCTGAGTATGCCATCCGTACGGATCGTACGGCGGTGTCGGCTGAGACTCGGGCGGGGTGACCGATCGTTCGGCCTGCGGCTCACTTGATACAGACGCTGTCGGTTGTTCCGCCTGCGGCTCGTTAGGCACCGGTGCTACCGGTTGTTCGGGTTTGTTTTCTTGAGAATCGCTCGGAAATACATTCCATTCATCCATGATTATTCACGCCTTTCGGTGGTTTACAATACCAGTATAGGGGAGAATTGTGTTTTTTTGTTGAACAACTAACCGTTTTTTTGTGAATCCGGTAACCAAAAGACAAATTCACAATATTCCTGCTCGCGAGAGGATACCGTGATCCCGCCGCCGTGCAGATCAATGAGAGTTTTGACAATGTAAAGGCCCAGTCCCGTGCCGCTTTTATCCAGACCGCGCGAACGGTCGCTTTTATAGAAACGATCAAAAATGTGCGGCAGTTCGGTTGCGGGAATTCCCATGCCGGTATTACGGATCATGCAATAGGTGCGGCTTTCTTTTCGGAAAATGAGCAGACGGATGTGCCCGCCCTGCTCAGTAAATTTTACGGCATTATCAATGAGATTATACATGACCTGCTGCATCAGATCATAGTCGGCGGTGATATATTGCGGCGTGCAGGTGTCAATACCCTCGATCTGCAATTCCTTGTCCTCAATGCGTTGTTCAAAGAGTACCAAGGTGTTGCACGCGACAGCCGTCAGATCAAACGAAGCGGGATTCAGCTTTAACTGCCCGCTGTCGATGCGGGACAGATCCAACATGGAGCGTACCAAACGCGAGAGCCGTTTGGTTTCGTCGGACACGATTT